>JAAYBE010000202.1 GCA_012719015.1 Actinomycetota bacterium | reverse complement strand
TCGCGCAAGCGGTTCCTGGGGACCATCCTCGGGGCCGAGCCGTCCGGCCGCGTCATCGGCTCGGTGGCGACGACGGTGATCGGCTATCTCGCGGGCGCGCACGTGTTCCGCGTCCACGACGTCAAGCCCAACTTCGAAGCGCTGCGGGTGGCGCTCGCCGTGCGCGAGGGCGTCGTCTCGCCGTGACGCCGGGAGCGGCCAGGGAGGCCTCATGACGCGAAGCTTGTCCATCATCGTCGACGGCATCGAGTTGCGGGGGCGCTGCGGGGTCACCGCGGAGGAGCGGGCCATCGGCCAGACCCTGTCCGTCGACGTGCGTCTCGATCCTCCGCAGCACGGCGCCGGCCACAGCGACGACCTCGCGGACACCGTCAGTTACAGCCTGATCGTCAATCACGTGCGCGAGGTCGTCGAGGGGGGCGAGTTCCATCTTCTCGAACGACTGGCCACCGTCATCTGCGACGGGCTGTGGGAGCGGTTCCATCCCGTCTTCGTCGAAGTGGCGGTGAGCAAGATCGCTCCGCCCGTCAAGCTGCCGATCCACGCCGCACGCGTCGAGGTGGTCCGCACGGCGTGAGCGGTCCGCGCAGTCACGCCGCCGGTCCGGGCGCCGAGGAGGCCCCACCCGGCCAGCTGCGCGGCCGGCGTGCGTTCGTGTCGCTGGGATCCAACCTCGGCGACCGGGCGCGGTATCTGCGTGCCGCGCGCGACGCGCTCGACGCTCTGCCCGCCACGCGTGTGCTCGCCACGTCCCGCGTTTACGAGACCGCGCCACAGGAGCGCGAGGACCAGGGCGCCTTCCTCAACCAGGTCGTCTGTCTCGAGACCGGCCTGCAGCCGCCGGCCCTGTTGCGGGAGTGCCAGCGGATCGAGCGCGAACACGGGCGCGTCCGGACCCTCCGCTTCGGCCCGCGCACGCTCGACATCGATATACTGCTCTTCGAAGGCGAGCAGTCCGGCGACCCTGAGCTGACGCTTCCGCATCCGCGCATGGTCAAGCGCGCTTTCGTGCTCGTCCCGCTCGCCGAGGTGTGGAGCTGGGCCAGGGGGATGCCGGACCTCGACATCGCCGGGCTGGGGCGAGCCGCGGCCCGCGAGCAGGACGTGACGCCTTACGACGCCACGGAAGAGTGAACGGTGACCGATCGGGAGTCGACGGCGAGATGCGTACCATGACCCGCCCCTACGTGGCGAGTCGTGCCGACGAGGTTCTGCACCGGCGGAGCTTCGACGTGCTCGTGCTGGGCGGCGGCATCGCCGGGATGACGGCCGCCATCGGCGCCGCGCGCCGCTGGCGCGTCGGGCTCCTCACCCAATCCACCCTCGAGGAGACCACGACCTTCCTGGCCCAGGGCGGGATCGCCGCCGCCATCGGCGAGGGCGATTCACCCGGATTGCACTTCGAGGACACGCTCAAGGCCGGCGCGGGACTGTGCGACGAGGAGGCGGTGCGTGTCCTCGTGAACGAAGGACCGGACCGCGTGCGCGAGCTCATGGAGATCTGCCCGCGGTTCGACAAGGTCGACGGGCAGATCGTGCTCGGTCGTGAGGGAGCACACTCGCTGCCCCGCATCGTGCATGCCGGCGGCGACGCCACCGGCAGCGAGGTCACCAGCGCCCTTGCCGAGGCGGCCCGCCTCGGCAGCCGCGTCCAGCTCTACGAGGATGAGTTCGTCATCGACCTGCTCACCCTGGAGGGCCGCTGCATGGGCGCACTCACCCTCAACCTCGCCGACGGTGGGTTGACCCTGAACGTCGCCATGGTGACGGTGCTCGCCACCGGTGGTGCGGGTCAGGTGTACGGACGCACGACGAACCCCGCGGTGGCCACCGGAGACGGAGTCGCGATGGCCTATCGTGCCGGCGCCGCCGTCCGCGATCTCGAGTTCGTGCAGTTCCACCCGACCGGGCTGGCGGTGCCGGGCCAGAAGACCGTGCAGCTGATCACCGAGGCCCTGCGCGGCGAGGGGGCGTATCTGCGCAACGCCGCCGGAGAGCGCTTCATGACCGCTCACGACCCACGCGGTGAGCTCGCCTCGCGGGACATCGTCGTGCGCGCGATGGTCGCCGAGATGCGCCGCGAGGGCACAGACCACGTCTTCCTCGATGCCACGCACCTGGACGCCGGCTGGCTGCAGCAGCGCTTCCCGAGCGTCACCGCCGGGCTCCGCGAGCACGGTCTGGACCTGGCCACCCAGCTCATCCCGGTCGCCCCCGTCTGCCATTACTTCATCGGCGGCGTGGTCACCGACGTGTGGGGGCGTACGACCGTGCCCGGACTGTACGCCAGCGGCGAGGTGGCCAGTACGGGAGTGCACGGGGCGAACCGCCTGGCGAGCAACTCGCTGCTCGAGGGCCTCGTCTTCTCCGACCGCGTGGTGCGCGACGTCGACCGCTACATCGGGCGCCTCGGGGAGGACGTCCGCCGGTTGAGCTTCGACATCCCTGAGGCGGTCATGCGCGGCAGGAGCAGTGACGCCGGCGAGGCGCGCAGGCGGCTCACCGGGATCATGCAGAGCGAGGTCGGCGTGTTGCGTCGCCGCGAGGACCTGCAGAAGGCGCTGGTGGAGCTCGGCGAGCTGACCTCGGAGATCCGCTTCGACGTGATGGGCGAGGCCGAGTACCAGGTCCTCAACATGCTCACCCTGGGGACGCAGATCGCCAAGTGCGCCCTGCTGCGCGAGGAGTCGCGCGGCGTCCATCTCCGCGACGACTTCCCCGACGTGGACGACGAGAGATGGCGCCGGCACATCACGCTCCGGCTGCCCGAACATGAACGGTCTGAGGGCGTGGGCGAGGTGAGGCGACGTGGCTGACGAGAGAGCCCGGCGTCGGGCCGCCAGGGCGGCGGTGCGCCGCGCGTTGCGCGAGGACCTGGCCGGCTACGGCGACCTGACCGGCTCCGTGTTCACCGGCGCGGGCGTGGCGCGGGTGATCGCGCGCGAGGCCGGGGTGCTCTCCGGCATCGTCTGTCTCGAGGAGACCGCCGCCCAGGTGGACGCGGCGCTCGCCGTGGAGGTCTTCGTCCGGGACGGCGGGCGCTTCACGACCGGGGCGGCCGTCGCGGAGCTGCGCGGGCCGCTCGCCTCGATCCTCTCCACCGAGCGGACGGCCCTGAACTTCCTCGGTAGGCTCAGCGGCGTGGCGACGCTCACCGCGGCGTTCGTCGCCGAGACCGAGGGCACCAGAGCCAGGATCGCTGCGACGCGCAAGACCACGCCGGGTCTGCGTGCGCTGGAGAAGCAGGCGGTCGTGGACGGCGGCGGCACGCCGCATCGGTTCGGCCTCTTCGACGGCGCGATGATCAAGGACAACCACGTGGCGGCGGCCGGCGGCGTCGCCGCCGCCGTGGAGCGCGTGCGCGGTGCGGCCGCCCACGTCCACTCACTGGAGGTCGAGGTCGACACGCTCGAGCAGCTCGACGAGGCGCTCGCCGCGGGCGCGACGATCGTGCTGCTCGACAACATGGACACGGCGACGGTACGCGCCGCCACGGAGCGGGTGGCCGGCCGGGCCCTCGTGGAGGTGTCGGGTCGCGTGCGGCTGGAGCGTGTGCGGGAGCTCGCCGAGGCGGGCGTGGACATCATCTCCGTCGGGGCGCTGACCACCCGGGCCCCGTGGATCGATCTGGGCCTCGACCTCGAGGTGTGACGTGCTGCTGGTCGTGGACGTCGGCAACACCCAGACGCAGATCGGCGTCATCGCCGAAGGGTCCGTGGTCGACGAGTGGCGTCTGGCGACGGTGCGGCACCGCACCAGCGACGAGATCGCCGGCATCCTCCAGGGGCTGTTCTCTCTTCAGGGGCGCCGGTTCAAGGACGAGGTCGACGAAGTCGGCGTGGCGTCCGTGGTCCCCCGGCTCACGCAGCAGTGGGAGGAGATGTGCGCGAAGCATCTCGGTCTCACCGCTTTCGTGGTGGGGCCGGGGGTGCGGACCGGGATGCGCATCCGGACGCACAATCCGGCCGAGGTGGGGGCGGACCGGATCGTCAACGCCGTGGCGGCCTACGAGACGTACGGCGGGCCGTGCATCGTGGTCGACTACGGCACGGCCACCACGTTCGACGTGATCTCGGGCGAGGGCGACTACCTCGGCGGAGTCATCGTGCCCGGCGTCGAGGTGTCGCTCGAGGCGCTCACCACGCGCGCGGCCAAGCTGATCAAGGTCGAACTCGTGGAGCCGGAGCGCGCCATCGGGAAATCCACCATCGAGGCCCTGCAGGCGGGCGTCGTGTATGGAGTGGCCGGCGAGGCGGAGGGCGTGGTGCGGGCCATCTGGGCCGAGCTGGGACGGAAGTGCCCGGTGATCGCCACCGGCGGCATGGCGGACCTGATCGCGCGGCACAGCCGTGTGTTCGAGAAGGTCGACCAGTCCCTCACCTTGCGCGGCATCGAGATCGTGATGCGGCGTCAGCAGCGCGGGTGAGGCGGCGGGCGTGACGACGCCCGTCCCACCGGCCGCCGGAGACGCCCCGCCGGGTCCAGCGGGTCCGATCGACCCGTTGTCGCGGCCGCTGGCGGTCGGCGGGCTGCAGCTCGGACGCCGCCTCTTCATGGCGCCGATGGCGGGGATCACCACGTCGGCGTTCCGGCGCAGCGTGCGACGGTGGGGCGCCGGGCTCGTGTTCACGGAGATGATCTCGGCCTACGGCATCCATTACGGGAACCGGCGCACGCTCGGGTACTTCGTCCACGGCGAGGACGAGCATCCGCTGGGGTTCCAGCTGTTCGGGGCGGATGCGGACGTGCTGGCCGACGCCGCCGGTCGCGCGGTGGCCGCGGGCGCCGACCTGGTCGACCTCAACATGGCCTGCCCTGTGCGCAAGGTCGTCAAGACCGGCGCCGGCGCCGCGCTGCTCGCCGATCCGCACCGCGCCGCCGCGATCACGGCGGCAGTGGTGGCCGCCGTGGAGGACGCGGCGCCGGGACGGGGCGTGCCCGTCACGGTCAAGATCCGCTCCGGCCTGCGTGAAGGCGACGGGCTCGGACTCGGCGTCGCGCCGCGGCTGGTGGCCGCCGGAGCGGCTGCCGTGTGCATCCACCCCCGCTCCGCAGCGCAGCTCTACCGGGGTCGTGCCGACCACTCCGTGACCTTCGCGCTCGCCGCCGGATCGCCCGTCCCCGTGATCGCCTCCGGCGACGTGGACGGGCGGGAGGCCGCCCTGCGCCTGCTCGACGGCGGCGCCGCGGCCGTCATGCTCGCCCGCGGCGCCGTGGGCGCGCCGTGGCTGTTCGCCCAGGTACTCGGCGCGGACGAGCCGGCCGCCGCCGAGAAACTCGCGGAGGTCCGCCGCTTCGCGACGGAGGTCCTCGAGATGCTCGGCACCCGTGCCGTGGGTCATCTGCGCCAGTTCTGGCCGCGGTTCCGCCGTCGCGGCGCCCTCGACAGGGCGCTCGCGCTGCAGCTCATGCAGGCCCGGGACGAGGCCGGCGTGCGCAGTCTGCTCGGCCTCTGAAACCACGCGCGGGCCGCCTGCGCGCCGCCCTTCCGGGTCCCCGCGCCCGCCCGCCGCGATCCGTTTGCGCAAACAATCGGCATGCCCTATACTTGCTCGCCACTTCGGCGCGCGGCCCCGGACGGGGCCGCGTTGCCGCGTTGAAGAGGGAGGAATCCAGTGATCGATCGCGAGATCATTCTCACTCCCGAGGGCTTCCAGAGGCTCAAGGAGGAGATCGAGTACCTCTCGTCCGTCAAGCGGGACGAGGTCGCCGAGCGGATCCGGGCCTCACGCGACTTCGGCGACATCAACGAGAACTCGGAGTACGACGACGCCAAGAACGAGCAGGCCATGCTGGAGGCCCGCATCTACTCGCTCGAGGAGCGTCTCCGCAGCGCCATCGTCATCGACTCCGAGAGCGTCGCCACCGACGTCGTCGGAGTGGGCACCAAGGTCACGCTGCAGGACATGCAGGGCGGCGATGTGGTGCAGTACGCGATCGTCGGCTCGGCCGAGGCCGACCCGAGCGCGTACAAGCTCTCCAACGAGTCGCCGGTGGGGCGGGCGATCATCGGCCACAAGCCGGGCGACAAGGTCACGGTGGCGGTGCCCCAAGGCTCCAGGAAGTTCAAAGTCCTGGCCATCGACAAGGCCTGACGAGGCCCCGCCGTGGACGAGCAGTACGCTGAGCACGGCGGCGTCTCCGCCGAGCGGCGTGAGAAGCTCGCCGCCTGGCGCGACACCGGCGCCGCATACCCCACCCGCTATCAACCCCGCGACGAGATCGGCGGGCTGCGGGATACGTACGAGTCGCTCGAGCCGGGGCAGGACGCGGACGTCGTGCACCGGGTGGCCGGCCGCGTGATCGCCCGTCGCGAGCACGGCAAGCTCACGTTCATCGTGCTCAAGGACATGAGCGGCGAGCTCCAGCTGTTCTGTCAGCTCGACGCGCTGGGCGCCGAGCTCTACGAGGCGCTCAGGCACGTCGATCTGGGCGACTTCGTCGGCGCCGAGGGCGTCATGATGCGTACGCGGCGCGGCGAGCTGAGCCTGCGCGTCACCTCCTGGCGGCTCCTCAGCAAGTCGCTGCGCGGCATGCCGGAGAAGTACCACGGCCTCACCAGTGTCGAGACGCGATATCGCAAGCGCTACCTCGACCTCGCCGCCAACGACGACTCGCGCGAGGTGTTCGTCAAGCGCGCGCGCATCATCGCGGCCGTGCGCCGCTTCCTCGACGACCGCGGCTTCGTCGAGGTCGAGACCCCGATCCTCCAGCCGCTCTACGGCGGCGCTCTGGCCAAGCCGTTCATCACCCACCACAACGAGCTCGAGCGTGATCTCTACCTGCGCATCGCCACCGAGCTCTATCTCAAGCGCTGCATCATCGGCGGGATCGACCGCGTCTATGAGATCGGCAAGGACTTCCGCAACGAGGGCGTGAGCTTCAAGCACAACCCCGAGTTCACGATGCTCGAGACCTACGAGGCCTACGTGGACTACAACCACGTGATGACGATGGTCGAGGAGATGACTGCGGCGGCGGCGCAAGCCGTCGGACCCCTCGAGGTCACGTTCCGCGGGCAGCGGATCGACCTCACTCCGCCGTGGCCGCGCCTCACCATGCGCAGGGCCATCGAGGCCGAGACCGGCATCGACATCGGCGCCGACGACGCGCGCACGGTGGCAGACCTGCAGGCGCGCGTCAGGGAGAAGGGCCTCGAGGGGGTCGTGCCGTTCGTCCCCACCTGGGGCGCCCAGGTCGACGAGCTGTTCAGCGAGTGCGTGGAGCCCAGGCTCGTCCAGCCGGTGTTCATCACCGAGCATCCGCTGGAGACGAGCCCGTTCGCCAAGAAGACGCCGGCCGACCCGCGCTTCGTCGAGCGTTTCGAGGGTTTCATCGCCGGCATGGAGGTCAGCAACGCCTTCAGCGAGCTCAACGACCCCGACGACCAGCGTGAGCGCTTCCTCCAGCAGATGCAGGACTTCGCCGACGGCGACGAGAGCGCGCACCGGCTCGACGAGGACTTCCTCGAGGCGATGGAGCACGGCATGCCGCCCACCGGCGGCATGGGCATGGGCATCGACCGACTGGTCATGGTGCTCACGGGAGCGCCGAGCATCCGCGACGTCATCCTCTTCCCGGCGCTGCGCGGCCAGGACTGACGCCGGAGGGGCTGCGCTCGACTTCGGGGCGCGGAGCAACGCAGACGCCGCCGCGGCCTGGTGAGGGCGACGAGGCGGTCACCGGCGCCCCTTGAGCCGCACGGCATCGGTGCTTGCAATCTTGCGGATGTGGAGCAGAATTACAAAGGTGAACGCCGCCGCTTACATCCCTCGCACGCTCGAGACGACGCTGCGTCGCGCCCTGGCGCAGTTCCCCGCCGTCATGCTCACCGGCCCTCGTCAAGCCGGCAAGACGACCTTGCTGCGACGCGCGCTGGACGAGACTCACGGGTACGTCTCGCTCGATGCCATGGATGTCCGTGAGGCCGCCCGGACCGATCCTCGCGGCTTCCTGGCAGCACATCCTCCGCCGGTGATCCTCGACGAGGTCCAGCATGCTCCTGCGCTCCTCACGTACGTCAAGGAGTGCATCGACGGGGAGCGTGACCGCCGCGGTCGGTGGGTACTCACCGGCTCCCAGAACCTGCTGCTCGTCAAGGGAGTGACGGAGACGCTGGCCGGCCGCGTCGCGCTCCTTCGCCTGCTGCCGCTGTCGCTGCGCGAGATGACCGGCGACCCCGACAGACCGCTCCCGTGGGAGGCCGGGAGGGCGCGGCTCGCAGCGCCGCCGTCCGCCTCGCCGGCGGCGTCGTGGCCGTGGCTCGTCCGCGGTTGCTACCCGCAGCTCGTCGCGGAGCCGGACCTCGATCCGCATCTGTGGCACCAGAGCTACCTCGGCACGTATCTGGAGCGCGACGTGCGCGACCTGACGCAGATCGGCGACCTCCTGCAGTTCCAGCTTTTCGTGCGCGCCCTCGCAGCGCGCTCGGCGCAGCTGCTCAACCTCAGCGGACTGGCGAGGGAGCTGGGCATCGCCGTGAACACCGCGAAGCGCTGGTTGTCGTTGCTGGAGGCGACCTACCAGGTCGTCGTCCTTCGCCCGTACCATGCCAGCCTGGGAAAACGGCTGGTGAAGACGCCCAAGGTGTACTTCACGGACACGGGGACGCTCTGCCATCTCGTGGGGCTCAGGGATCCCGACCACGCCGCCGCCGGGCCCATGGCGGGCGCACTCCTCGAGACGGCCGTGGTCGCCGAGCTTCTCAAGGCGGCGCTGCACCGTGGCGAGCAGCCGGACCTGTACTTCTGGCGTACTGCCACGGGAGTGGAAGTCGATGCGCTCGTCAGGACGTACGACGAACGGGGAGAGCGGCTGGTCCCGCTCGAGGTCAAGACGACGGCCACTGCGTCGGCTCGCATGGCCGCAGGCATCGCGCGGCTCGGGGGCGACCTGGGTGAGCGCGTGGCCCCAGGCTACGTCGTGTACCTCGGCGACCGACGCCTGCCGCTGGGACAGAACGTCACGGCGTTGCCGCTGGCGGAGCTGTAGGGCGGCCGCCGGCGAAGACCGCGACGGGCGCCGGCCGTCGTCTTCAGACGCGACCGTTCGCGCTGCGCGCATGAGGTCGCGTCCCTCCGCCAATCGGGTACCATGGGGATGATGTCGTGTCTCCGGCGCGTCGAGCGGGTATGCCGGGGACGGAGAGCAAGCACCCGGAGACCGCCGCCGACCCCCGAGCGATCTGAGCGGCCTCCGTATCGGCAAGGAGTGGCGGTACATGTTCGAACGGTTCACCGAGCGCGCCAGGCAGGTCGTGGTCCTCGCCCAGGAAGAGGCACGGTCGCTCAAGCACAACTACATCGGCACGGAGCACCTGCTGCTCGGCCTCCTGCGTGAAGAAGAAGGCGTGGCGGCGCGGGTGCTCGACGGCCTCGACGTGTCCGTCGAGGAGGTCCGCGCCGCCGTCGTCCGCATCGTCGGCTCCGGCGAGGAGTCGCCGCAGGGGCAGATCCCGTTCACGCCGCGCGCCAAGAAGGTCCTCGAGCTGGCCCTGCGCGAGGCCTTGAGCCTCGGCCACAACTACATCGGCACCGAGCACATCCTGCTCGGCCTGGTGCGCGAGGACGAGGGCGTCGCCGCGCGCATCCTGCTCGACCTCGATGCTGAGCCGGACAAGATCCGCGGCGAGGTCATGCGCGCCCTGAGCGGCCCCGGCCGACGCAGCGCCCAGGCCGGGGGCGGAGAGGGCGGCAAGCGCACGGCCAAGGTCCTCGACCAGTTCGGCCGCAACCTGACCAAGCTGGCAGAGGAGGGCAAGCTCGACCCGTGCATCGGCCGTCAGACCGAGATCGAGCGGGTCATGCAGATCCTCAGCCGGCGCACCAAGAACAACCCGGTGCTCATCGGCGAGCCGGGCGTGGGCAAGACGGCCATCGTCGAGGGTTTCGCGCAGCGCATCGCCAACCACGAGGTCCCCGAGCTGCTCAAGGGCAAGCAGGTGTGGACGCTCGACCTGGCGGCGCTCGTCGCCGGGAGCAAGTACCGCGGCGAGTTCGAGGAGCGCCTCAAGAAGGTGATGAAGGAGATCCGCGAGACGGGCGACATCATCCTCTTCATCGACGAGCTCCACAACCTCGTCGGCGCCGGCGCCGCCGAGGGCGCCATCGACGCGGCCAGCATCCTCAAGCCGGCGCTGGCCCGCGGCGAGCTGCAGACGGTCGGCGCCACCACGATGGACGAGTACCGCAAGTATCTCGAGCGCGACGCCGCCCTCGAGCGCCGGTTCCAGCAGATCAAGGTCGCCGAGCCGTCGGTCGAGGAGACCGTCGAGATCCTCAGGGGTCTCCGCGACCGTTACGAGGCCCATCACCGCATCCGCATCACGGACGAGGCGCTCACCTCCGCGGCGGAGCTCGCCGACCGCTACATCAGCGACCGGTTCCTGCCCGACAAGGCCATCGACCTCGTCGACGAGGCGGCCAGCCGCATGCGCATCCGCACGATGACCGCTCCACCGAGCTACCGCGAGCTGGAGGAGGAGATCTCGTCGGTGCGCAAGGAGAAGGAGGCGGCCATCGAGGCGCAGGAGTTCGAGAAGGCCGCCAACCTGCGCGACAAGGAGCGCAAGCTCAGCCACAAGAAGCTCGAGCTGGAGGACGCCTGGAAGACCAGCGACGAGGGCATGCGCGCCAGCATCGGCGAAGACGAGATCGCCGAGATCGTCAGTATGTGGACGGGCATCCCCGTCGTGAAGATCACCGAGGCGGAGAGCAAGAAGCTCCTCCGCATGGAGGATGAGCTGCACCAGCGCCTCATCGGCCAGGACCCGGCGGTGCGCGCCGTGAGCAAGGCCATCCGGCGCAGCCGGGCGGGGCTCAAGGACCCGCGCCGGCCCACGGGCTCCTTCATCTTCCTCGGTCCCTCGGGCGTCGGCAAGACGGAGCTCGCCCGGACGCTCGCCGCCTTCCTCTTCGGCGACGAGGACCACCTCGTGCAGATCGACATGAGCGAGTACATGGAGAAGCACTCGGTGAGCCGCCTGGTCGGCTCGCCGCCCGGTTATGTGGGACACGAGGAGGGCGGTCAGCTCACCGAGATCGTGCGCCGCAAGCCGTACAGCGTCATCCTCTTCGACGAGATCGAGAAGGCGCACCCCGACGTCTTCAACATCCTCCTCCAGATCCTGGAGGACGGGCGCCTCACCGACGCGCAAGGGCGCACGGTGGACTTCCGCAACGCGATCCTCATCATGACCAGCAACATCGGCGCGGAGTCGATCACCAAGGACACCCCGCTCGGGTTCACGCAGACGCCGGACAGAGGCATGACCTACGACGACATGAAGAGCCGCATCACCGGCGAGCTCAAGCGCGTCTTCCGGCCCGAGTTCCTCAACCGAGTGGACGAGGTGATCGTCTTCCACAAGCTGGAGCGGGCCGAGATCAGCAGCATCGTCGACCTCATGATCGACCGCCTGCGCGAGCAGACCGCCGTCAGCGGCATCTCGGTGGAGCTCACCGACGCCGGCCGCGAGCTGCTCGTCGAGAAGGGCTACGACCCCATGCTCGGGGCGCGACCGCTGCGCCGGGCGATCCAGCGTTACATCGAGGACAAGCTCAGCGACGCGATGCTCGAGCGTTCGTTCCCCGAGGGGACGGTGGTCGTGGTCGACGCGCAGGACGACGACACGGTCCTCACCGTGGACGGCGAGGTCGTCGGCGGCACCGTCGAGCTGCCCATGGTCGGACTCGACGAACCGGTGACCCAGGTCGCCGGTCCGGCCGGCCGGTCCGGCGGCGCGGAGCCCGAGAGCCCGGACGCCGGGGGAGCGGCCGCCGGCGTCTGAGGGGCAGGCGCCGACGGCCTGACGGCGTCCCGAACGCAGCTTCCGGCGGGCGCGCGCCCAGCAGCCGCGTGAGACGGCGGCGTCGCGCGGAGCCTTCACAGCGCACATCCGCGCAGGGTGCGCCGTCGCCGTTCTCGGCGGTCAGGCGCGGCATGAGTTGTCGTCTCGCGACGTTTTTGTTACAATTGCAGGTGGAATTCGTATGGATGAGGCTGCGGCGGGCCTCACGGTCGGGCCTGCCGTCGCCGCCGCGCAACGCGACGCGCCGCCGCCCGCCAGGAAGGCGGCGTCCGGGGAGACCAGCCTGACGGGCCGACTTCGCTCTTCCAGCCAGAACGACCGGGGCATCGTCGAAGCCAGGCGTGCGCGCCTCGGCTGTGGCGTCATGTCGGCCGCCGCTTCCCGGGACGGCAGCCGCGCACCGGACGCGGCCGATCCGCACGGCGCGTCCGCCGCGCTCCCGGACGGGCGCGCGGCCGGGGCGACGAACGACGAGTGGGGGGTCTGATGTATTCGGTCGGAGACAAGGTCGTGTACCCGCACCACGGCGCCGGCAAGATCATGAAGATCGAGCAGAAGGAAGTGCTCGGCCGGCTCCGCGACTATCTCACCATCCAGATCCTGCACAACGACATGACGGTCATGGTCCCTGTCGAGAACGCCGACCGCGCCGGCCTGCGCAAGGTCATCGAGGCCGACGTCGTCGACAGGGTCATCGAGGTCCTGCGCGGCGACCCCACCAAGATGCCCAAGAACTGGAGCCGCCGCTACAAGCACAACCGCGACAAGCTCAAGACCGGCGACATCTTCGAGGTCGCCGAGGTGGTCCGCAATCTCGCGGTGCGCCACGCCGACAAGGGACTGTCGACCGGCGAGAAGCAGATGTTCGGCAAGGCCAAGAAGATCCTCGCCAGCGAGCTCATGTACGCACGCGACTTCACCGAGGACGAGTCCAACGCCTTCCTCGAGGCCGTGCTCGAGGACATCCACGTCGACGGTGTCCCCGTTGCCGACGACCCACGAGAGCCCGCCTCCGTCGTCTGAGCCCGAGGGTGCCGGGCGCCTGCGCAGGCCGCGCGGGGTCCTTCAGCCCGCCGTTCGCGGACTCCTCGCGCTCCTGGGCGCCCTGGCCGGGTATCAGGTCGCCGAGAGGGTACGCATCTCGTCACTGCTCCCGTCGCTCGACCAGAACGGCAAGATCGTCCTGCTGGTGGCGTCGACCGCGGCCGGTCTCGTGCTCGGCTATCTCCTCGGCGTCGTGCTCTCGCAGCTGTTCCATCGCGGCCTTGACCACGTCGACGAAGTCATGGCCCGGGCCACCGGGGCCGAGTTCGTGGTGGCTGTGGGCGGCGTCGTGGTGGGCCTCCTCATCGCCACGCTGATCAGTGTCGCCCTGCTCCGCATCCCCATCGTGGGGCCGTACCTCACCATCCCGATCTACCTGCTGGCCGGCTACTTCACCGCGTACCTCGCGGCCAAGAAGCACATCGAGATCCTGCGCCTGCTCGGCGTGCGGGGCGCGTTCGAGGTCGTCCCGGGTCTCACGCCCGCCAAGCTGCTCGACTCGAGCGCCGTCATCGACGGTCGCATCCTCGACATCGTCGACACCGGTTTCGTCGAGGGCGAACTCCTCGTACCTCGCTTCGTCATCGAGGAGTTGCAGCGTCTCGCCGACTCCTCGGACGCGGAGAAGCGTGTGCGCGGCCGTCGCGGTCTCGACTTCGTCAAGCGCCTGCAGAACAGCTCCGGCATGGTGCGCGTCGACGACACCGATTACCCGGACATCGAGGCCGTCGACGCCAAGCTGGTCCGTCTCGGACACGACCTCGGAGCCATGATCGTCAGCACCGACCACACGCTCAAGAAGGTCGCCGAGATCCAGGGCGTCAGGCTGCTCAACGTCAACGATCTCGCCAACTCGGTGAAGCCGGCGGTGCTGCCGGGCGAGATCATCGAGGTCAAGATCCTGCGTGAGGGGCGCGAGCACGACCAGGGCGTCGGCTACCTCGACGACGGCACGATGATCGTCGTCGAGGCCGGCAGTTCGCTGGTCGGCTCCCGCGTCAAGGCCGAGGTGACCAGCGTCCTGCAGAGTCCTTCGGGCAAGATGATCTTCAGCCGGGTGAGACCCGCTCCGCCGGCCGGCTGACCGGGTGGAGATGGACGTGGAGGACCGGCAGGCGGGGGAGACCTGGGTCATCGTCGCCGCCGCCGGCGAGAGCCGGCGCATGGGACTGCCCGACGGCGAGTCCAAGCAGTTCCTGCTGCTCGGCGGCGAGACGGTCCTCTCGCACTCCGTCCGGCGGCTGCTCTCCATGGACTGTGTGGACGGCGTCGTGGTCGTCCTGCATCCCTCGCACACCGTCCGCTTCGCCGACGAACTGGACCGTCTCGGCGACGCCAAGCCGGTGCTCGTCGCCGAGGGAGGCTGTACGCGTCCGGACTCCGTGCGCGCCGGGCTGCTGGAGGTGCCCGTGACTGCGGCCGTCATCGCCGTCCACGACGGCGCCCGACCGCTGTTCTCGAGACAGGTGTTCGAAGCGTGTCTCGCAGCCCTCGATGATGCACACGGCGCCGTCCCTGCCGTGGAGGTGAGCGACACGCTGAAGCGCGAGGGTCCCGGCGGCGAGGTGGCCGGTACCGCCGACCGTGCCGGCCTGTGGGCGGCGCAGACGCCACAGGTGTTCCGTGCCGCGGCCCTGCGCGATGCGTATGCGCGCGCCGACCTGGACGGCGCGACCGACGACGCCATGCTTCTCGAACGCAGCGGCTACACGGTGCGTCTGGTCCCGTCGACGCCGGCGAACCTCAAGATCACGACACCGCAGGACCTCCCCCTCGCGGGGGCGCTGCTCGCCTGGGAGGTGGAGACCGACGTTTAGGGTCGGCGGCGGCTACGACGCACATCGCTTCTCCGCAGGGCGCGACCTCGTCCTCTGCGGGGTGCGCATCGACCACTCCGAGGGTCTGGCCGGTCACTCCGATGCCGACGTCGCCGTGCACGCCCTCATGGACGCACTGCTCGGCGCTGCGGGTCTCGGCGACATCGGCGAGCTGTTCCCGGATACGGATCCTGCCTTCGAAGGCGTGTCCAGCGTGCTGCTCCTCGAGCGCGTCATCGCCTGGCTGGTGCGCACCGGGTGGACGGTCGAGAACGCCGACGTGACCATCGTGTGCGAACGCCCCCGGGTCTCCGGCTACCGCCTCGAGATGCGCGAGAGGATCGCCGCCGCGCTGGGGGTGGCCAGCGACGCGGTGAGCGTCAAGGCGACCAGCACCGAGGGCATGGGATTCGAGGGGCGCGGGGAGGGCATCGCCGCCCACGCCGTCTGCCTGCTCAGGCGCTGAGGCTCAACCGGCCTGCGCCCCTGGGCGAGACCTCAGGAGGCCTTGCTCTGGTCTTCGGGCTCCGCGGCGGCGTCGCGCTTGGTGTCGACGATGTCGTCGTCGGCGACCTCTTCGTTCAGCCCCTGCTTGAACCCGCGGATGCTCTGACCCATCGACTTGCCGAGCTTCGGCAGGCGTGAGGCGCCGAACAGGAGCAGGATGATCAGAGCGATGATGATGAGTTCTTGTGCACCGAGGTTCGGCATATGGTGGTCCTCCGTCTCTCCACGCCCGGCGACTGCCGGGCTCACGGCCGCTGGCGTCGTCGTTACCCTCACTGTAGAGCGTGTTCACGGGGCAAGCAAGCGTGCGCGTCGCTGCCTGCGTCCGGGACGCCGTTGCCGCTCCGTGTGACGTGTCCCCTGAAGCGAGGCGCCACGATCGCCCGGCCTGTCCGGGTTCAGTACTCGCGCAGGGCGTCGAGCCGGGCGGCGAGGAAGGCGGCGAGTGCGGCGGCCTCGTCGAGGCCGAACCTGTGCTCGTGCTGGAGCGCCGCGTCGGTGACGAGGGCGACGGTCTCATCGGGGGCGCAGAGCGGCTGCGCGTGACCGGCGCCCACGCGGAAGAGCTCGACCCGATGTGGGGCCGTGCGCTTGTAGCCCTCGGCCACGACGATGTCGAAGCCGGTGAAGAAGCGGCGCACGATATCCACCAGCTCGAGCTCCTGCTCGAGCCTGGCGATGAAGGCGAGCCGCTCGGGCGAGGCGACGACGTACGCCTCGGCGCCCGCCTGACCGTGGCGCCACGAGTCCTTGCCGGGATGGTCTATCTCGAAGGAGTGCGCGTCGTGCTTGACCGTGCCGACGCGAAGGCCCAGCCTCACCAGCTCGGGGACGAGCTTCTCGAGGAGAGTCGTCTTGCCCGAGTCGCTCTTGCCCACGATCGCCACGACGGCGGGCCTGGCCCGGAGGGGTGTTCTCTGTCCGTGCTCGCTCACGCTGCTGCAGCCTAGCTGAGGGACCCGCGCGGCGAAACCCGGTGGGTGGTTCCGCGGCGGTCACGGACGCATCGTCGGCCGTTCACGCCTCGTAGACCTCGATCTCCATCGCTTTGACCGCGACGAACACCGGCCCGCCGTCGTCGAGACGCAGGGACGCCACCGCCCCCGGCGTGACCTCCGCGATGATGGGGATCTCCCCCGCCACGTGGGCGCGCACGTGGGCGCCCACGACGTCGAGGTCCCGTACCTCTCCCCTCCAGACGTTCCTCGGAGAGCCCTGCGGCAGCACGCGGTGCAGCGCCACCGCGCGTGGCGGTATCACGGCGAACACGTCGCTGCCCGGAGGCAGAGGGTCGGCGGCGACCAGCCGTCGACCTCCATCGAGTACCACGGCCCCCCGGTCGACGCGCCCACGATAGAGATTGAGGCCGAGGAGGTCGGCAACGTAACGCGAGCGGGGATGGGACGAGAGCTCCTCCGGTGTCCCGGCCTGCACGATCCGGCCCGCCTCGAGCACGACGAGCTGGTCCCCGAGCGTCATGGCCTCGATCGGATCGTGGGTGATGACGAGGCAGGTGCCCGGGAAGGAGGCCAGATGCCGCGAGAGGCTGCGGCGGAGCTCCGCCCGCGCGCCGGCGTCCATGGCGGAGAGCGGCTCGTCGAGCAGCAACAGGCGCGGGTCCGTGGCCAGCGCGCGCGCCAGCGCCACGCGCTGGGCCTGGCCACCGGACAACGCCCTTGGCTTGACGGCGGCGATGTCCGTGAGGCCGACGCGGTCGAGCAGTTCGAGTGCCCGCGCTCGTGCCATCGGACGCGGGACGCCGCGCGAGCGCGGTCCGTAGGCGACGTTCTGGAGCGCCGTCATGTGGGGGAACAGCAGGTAGTCCTGGAACACGACCCCGATCGGGCGTCGCTCGGTCGGCACGCGCACTCCCGCCGCGGCGTCCTCCAGCAGCGCGCCGTCGAGCGTCACCCGGCCGCGCTCCAGCGGCACGAGCCCCGCCAGCGCCCGCAACAGCGTCGTCTTGCCGGCGGCGTTGGGCCCCAGCAGGACGACCACGCCGTCGCCCTCGACCTCGAGGTGTACGTCCAGTTCGAGGGCGCCTTTGCGCAGTCCGACCGAGGCGTCGAGGCTCATGCCGGCATCACTCCGAGCGTGGCGCCGCCGGTCACCGCGACGGGAACCAGTGTCCGCGCAGGGCCACCAGCACCACCAGCGAGACGCCCAGCATGATCAGGCTCAGGGTCACGGCCGCACCGGCGTCGTTCTGCAGCGCGAGGTACACGGCGAGGGGCATCGTCTGCGTCCTGCCGGGGAAGTTGCCGGCGAAGGTGATCGTCGCCCCGAACTCGCCCAGGGCGCGCGCCCAGCTGAGGGCTCCTCCGGCCGCCAGGGCGGGGGCGATGAGCGGCAGGGTGATCCTGGTGAAAGTGCGCCAGCGGCCGGCGCCCAGGGTGGCGGAGGCGTCCTCGTAGCGCCGGTCCATGGCCCGGATCCCGGCCTCCACGGTGATGACGAGGAACGGCATGGCGACGAACGTCTCCGCCAGCACCGCGCCGAGAGTGGAGAACGGCAGCGTCACTCCGAGCAGGCCGTCGAGCCACTGGCCGAGGAGGCCGCGCCGACCGAAGGCGAGCAGGAGCGCGACCCCTCCGACGACGGGCGGCAGCACCATCGGCAGGACCACCAGGGCGCGGACAAGGTTGCGGCCCGGGAAGGGGACGCGCGCCAGCAACCAGGCCAGTGGCACGCCGAACACGAGCGAGAGGCAGAGAGCCCCCGTCGAGCAGGTGAGAGACAGGCGCAGCGCGGTGAGCACGCCGGGCGCGGTGAGGTCGGCAGACAGGCTCCCCCACGGGGCCCTCGCCAGCAGAGCGATCAGCGGGAGGGTGAGGAAGGCGACCGCGACGGCGGCGAGCGGCACGAACCCGAGAGGGACGCCTCCGCCGCGCCGGGTCGTCCTGTCTCTCTCGCGGGCCGGAGAGTGCCATGGCGCAGGTCCTGACCGTCGCGGCCGTGAGATGGCGTCTCCGGCGACGACGGCGAGCCCGCCGCGGCCGTCGCCGGTGTCCGTCTTCGTCGCGCTGACCGCGCCGTCGCTCACGGAGCCGGGAGAAAGCCGTGGTCGTCAAGCACGCGCCGTCCTCGCGGCGAGAGGACGAAGTCGACGAACGCGGCGGCGTCCTCCGCGTGCGCGCTCGCGGCGACGGGCGCGATGGCGTACAGGCCCGTCACGTTCTCCGCCGCCGGGATCGGGACGCCGTCCAGATCGCCTGCGGCGGCCCGGATATCGGTGACGAAGACGAGGCCGGCGTCCGCCTCTCCCAGGGCGACCTTGGTCGCCACGCCCTTCACCGTCACCTCGAGGGACACGGGATCGACCTCCACCCCGGCCCGGGAGAGCACGTCGACGGCGTACTTGCCGGCCGGGACCTCGGGTGCGGCGAGCACCAGCGTGATGTCGTCGCGGGAGAGGTCGGCGAGCCCCGTGATCCCCTTGGGGTTCCCCGGCGCGACGGCGATCGCGAGCTGGTTCGCGGCGAACGCCCGCGGGTCGACGACGAGGTCGCCGGCGGCGTCCATGGTGACGGTGTCCGCGGTCGCCAGCACATCGGCCGGCGCGCCGGCCCGGACCTGCGTCACGAGGTCGTTGCTGCCGGCGAAGTTGAACGTGACTTCGACGTCGGGGTGGGCCGCGGTGAAGTCGTCGCCGATCCGCGCGAACGCTTCGGTGAGAGAGGCCGCCGCGAAGATGCTCAGCTCACGCGGCCGATCCGCCTGGTCGCCGGTCGTCGCGGCGGAGTCTCCGCCGCAGCCACCGGCGAGGGCGACCACGGCCAGGAGAGCCGCCATGAGCAGGAGGACGCGCGAGCGGGGCGTTGCGGCGACGCTCCAGGGCCGGGCACGGCTGAGCGTTCTCCGCAAGCGATGGGGTGGTGGAGAGGCCGTCGTGCACGCCTCGCGTGTCGGCGCGGCGGCGACGGCCCGACCACCGCGGGTCGGGTGGCGCATGTCCCAGGCTCCTTTCCAAGCACGGGGAGGTCTGGGCGTTTCCGCCCAGGCCCACGACGGCGACGCCACGTCGCCGCCCCACGGTCTGTCCGTGGTACGGCCCAGCGCCCCTAGCGGGTGCCGTAGGGCGAAGGGCTTGGAGATGGACGCGCACGAGCGTACACCGGGCGGGGACCGGTTGCCAAGAGGCCTGGGCGTCGATG
>JAAYBE010000201.1 GCA_012719015.1 Actinomycetota bacterium | reverse complement strand
GTCATCTGGTGGATCCAGATCCTCCGCACGCCGGCGTCGGCGGCCCTGGCGACCCACGCCGCCGTCTCCTCCCTGGGAAGCTCGAGGACGGCTGCGTCGACCGGTCCGGGCAGCGCCGCGAAGTCGGCGTGAGCGGCGTCGTCCTCGACCGTGCCTCCATCCGGGTCCACCGCGTAGACGGTCTTGCCGAGGTCTTTGAGCGCGCCGTAGGTGATCCTCGGGTACGCTTTCCTGCTCGTCTGGCGGCCGACCACGGCGTAACTGCCGGCCTCCCAGAAGCGTTCGCGCTCGGACGTCATAGCGGGATCCTTTCTCGAGGGTGACGGATCAGGAGGAGCACGGGCCAGGACCGCCGTGCCGCTCGTCGTCCGCCCCGGAACTGCCGGATCCATCCGGCTCGTTCTCCGCGTAACACTGACCGGGCGCGATCACGGCGGGGCAGCGGCGCCCGGTCCGGAGGGCGGCGCGGACCTCGTAGCAGAGGTGGCATTCGTCGGCGTACCGCGCACGCCGCGGGGCGTGACCGACCGACTGTGCGAGTCCCCAGGGGCCGCCGGCGACGATCTCGCGCACCACGGGACGCGTGTGCGCGTCGTAGGCGTCGAGCACGCGTCGCAGGCCGTCCGGGTGCGGCGTCGCCAGACGCTCCGGCGCCGGCGGGCCGTCGCCTCCGGCGAAGACGTTGCCGGCGCTGATGCCCTGGCACACCTGCAGCTCGCCGTCCGGCCCGATGTGGGCCCGGCCCGGGTGGACGAGATCCTCGTGTGGGCATGTGACCAGGGACTCGGGCGGCCGTGAGGCGTGGTCCGGAGCGAGCAGCACCGCCGCGCGCCCCTTGTACATGATCTCGTCCACGTCGCCGGAGCAGACGCCGGGCACGCCGATGTCCGCCGGCGCCCCCACCTCCAGCACGCTCGTCGGGATGCCCAACGTACGCGCCGCCAGGACCGCCGCGCGCAGGTGCTCCTCATCCGCGTCCTCCACGAAGTAGGCGTAGGAGGAGAGCGAGAGGTCGGCCAGGCCGAGCTCGGCGAACGGCGCCAGCCACGTTCCGGCGTCGTCCGGAGAGGTCGCCCAGTAGCAGTTGCTGACCATGCCGACGTCCAGGCCGCGCGCGCGGGCGTGGCGCGCCGCCGCCAGCACCACCGCATAGGCGAGCGTGGGCTCGCCGCCCTCGAAGTAGACCTGCGCCACGCCCAGCCGCGCCGCCTGGTCGATGACGCCGGTGAGCTGCGCCAGCGTCATCGTCGCCTCCGCGTCCGGTGAGCCCCACACGAAGCAGTGCTCGCAGGCGTAGGTGCAGCGATAGGTGACCAGGAAGTGGATGCCCTCGAGGCGGGTCGACATGCGCCCAGTGTACGCCTCGGCCGGAGGCGACACGAGATGCACAGAGTCCCGATCACGGCGCCGCGCCCCTCTCATGCCGAGGCGCGCGGCTGCCGATAACGGAGGTGGCGCGGGCGCGACGCCTTGTGGGCGGGCAGGGAGAGAGGTGGGAGGCTGGACAGCGTCCTCTACGTGAGTCTGATCAAGAACGCCGCGCTGCTCGTCGTCCTGGTGTTCGTCTACGACTACCTGGCGCGCGGCACGCGCCGCTGGCCGCCGTTGGTGAACCAGCTCGTCGCCGGTGGAGTGCTGGGCGGCGTCGCCTTCACCCTCATGGCGATGAGCTGGCCGTTGTCCGACGGCGTCTTCATCGACGCCAGGACGGTCGCGCTGAGCACGGGGACGCTCTTCTACGGTACGGTGCCGGGTGCGATCGGCGGCAGCATCGCGGCCGCGTTCCGCATCCACCAGGGCGGACCCGGCGTGTCCATGGGCGTCGCCACCATCGCGATGTCGGTGATCGTCGCGGCGCTCTGGCGCCGGGTCCGCGCGACCGACCGCCGCGATCCGGGCTTCCGGGAGCTTTGGGCGTTCGGCTTCGCCGTGCACGGCTGCATGTTGTGCCTCACGTGTCTGCTCCCGCGGAGCATGTTCGTCGACGTGCTCCAGACCATCGCCGTGCCGGTGATCGTGGTCTTCCCGCTCGGCGCGGCGCTGGTGGGCACGGTGATGGTCGACCAGCGCCGGCGGCGCCGCGCCGAGCGGACGCTCCGGCAGAGCGAGGACCGGTTCCTGGCCTTCGGGGAGCGCTTCCCCGGGCGCATGTGGATGCTCGACGACGAGCTGCGCTACATCCACGTCAACACGCAATTCGCGGAGATGCTGGGACGGGAGCGGTCGGACGTGCTCGGCCGGACGCCGGACGACGTGTGGGCGCCCGACGTCGCCCGGTCCCTGCGGGACCACTGCCGGCGGGCGCTCGACGGCGAGACGGTCGACGTGATCGAGTACTGGCCGAGCGGCGGCGAGCGGAGGTGGGTCCGTGCGCTCGCCTTCTCCGTCGGCGGCGCCGACCGCGGCGGGTTCATCGGCGGCCTGATGCTCGACGTGACGGACATGCGGCAGACGGAGGCGGAGCTGATGCGTCACGCCGAACGTCTGCAGCAGAACGTACGGGGGGCCGTCACGGCCATGGGCAGCCTGGTGGAGAGTCGCGATCCGTACACCGCCGGGCATGAGCGACGGGTCGCCGAGCTGGCCGTGGCGATCGCCGAGCGGATGGGGTGGTCGCGAGACCAGGTCGAGGGGCTGCGGATGGCCGCGCTCGTCCATGACGCCGGCAAGGTCGCCGTGCCGGCGGAGATCCTCTCCAGGCCGGGACGTCTGAGCGTGCACGAGTTCGAGCTGATCAAGGTGCACGCCCGCGCCGGCTACGACGTGCTGCGCTCGATCAGGTTCGACCAGCCGGTCGCCCGGACGGTCCTTCAGCACCACGAGCGGCTGGACGGGTCGGGATATCCCTCAGGACTGCGTGGCGACGACATCCTGCCCGAGGCCCGGGTGCTGGCGGTGGCGGACGTGTTCGAGGCCATGACCTCCCATCGACCGTACCGGCCGGCCCTGCCGCACGAGGTCGCGGTGGAGGAACTGCGGGACGGCGCGGGGACGCGCTACGACGTCGCGGCGGTGGATGCGTGCCTCGCCGCGCTGGAGGACGGGTTCATCCTGAGCAGCGGATGGGACGACGGGCGTCCGGATGCGGGGGCCGGCGACCGGTGGTCAGAGTCGCGCGCGGAAGGCCTTGACCTCGGCGGCGTACCAATCGCCGGCGGCGTTCCTGATACCGGTGCGGTCCTTGAAGAAGCGTGACGCGTTGGCGGTCGCGTGGCCGACCACGTCGACCTTCCTGATGCCGTACCGGTAGCGGAGCCAGCGGACCAGTCGCAGACCCGCGCCGACCTGCTTCGTGCGGGCCAGGATCTGGCGGTCCATCCAATGACCGTCCTTGCCCGCCCTCGGCTCCTGCACGAACTCGATCCCGAACGCCGTCCAGTTCATGCCGATGCAGTGGCGGGCCCGGTGGGTGAGCGGCATGAGCTGGTAGATGGTGCCGTCCTTGTGGACGATGAACTGCGCCGAGACCCCGGGCTTCTCGCCGTTGTAGGCGGTGTTGGCGTCGAAGGTGTTCCAGGCGGCCTGCCAGGTCGCCCCGGCGGTGTGGTGCAGAACGATGGCTTTGGGCTTGGTGAGTCTCCAGACGCGCTGCCCGTAATGGCGCCGGCAGTACGCCGCCGTCTGCTTCTTGCGGGCCGTGCCGTAGCGGATGTACTTCTTGACGATCGGTGGCTTGGGGACCGGCGTGCCGCGCGCTGTGGGAGAGGCGGCGAACGAGGGAGCCGCCAGGATGGCGAGGGCGGCGATGATGCCGGCGACCACGAGCGCGACGATGCTCATCGTGCGGATGCTGCGGATGCGCTGCATGGCGCCTGATTATACGCCTCTCGGGGCTGAGGCGTGCCACGCTCCGCGGCGGCGGGCCGCCTGCCTGCGAGCCGCGGCGGCTCGAGGCTGACCGACCCGGTGCCGGCGACGGGGCGGATCCGGGTGTCTCCTCAGGCTTGAGCCACGCTCGGCCGCCGCGGCTTTCCGTCCCCGCCGGGGTTTACGTTGCTCGGTCCCAGCCGTCTTGTCCTCCTCCCGGAGAGGGCGCGTCGGCGGGGCGGCCTCGCATCCGCCTCGGGGTCGTGGACGGTCGTCGCCTGAGGGAAGGAGCGCGTCGTGAGTGATTCGCCGGACCGGATACTGGAGCTCGCGAAGGTCCAGCGGCTAGGGCCCGAGGTGGAGACGCTGTTCTCTTCCGGCAGGGAGTCCCTCCCCTACATCCGCAGCGCGCTGGTCGACCCCGCCGTCGAGCTGCTGCGCGCCGGCCAGAACGTCGCGCTGGTCGGGCATGAGGGCGTGGGCCGGCGTTCGGTGGCGCTGACGCTGCGCCGGTCCGCCGCGTGGGAGACCGGCGACGCGCAGCCGACGCTCGACTTCTGTACTCCCGGACCGCATCGCTTCTCCTGGCCGATGTACTGCACGACGCCCCGTGACTGGCTCGCCGGGTGCTTCTACGTCGGCAACCTCGAGAACCGTGTCGGGCTCATGTTGAAGCAGGCGTCCAACGACTGCCTCGTACTGGTCGAGTCGGTCCACGAGGCGCAGGGGGCCTGGCAGGGGCGACACGAGGCGTCGGACCTCGTCGACCTCCTGGTGGACGTCGCCAGACACCCGCGGGTGCACCTGGTCGTCACCGCCACTCCGGCGGGATGGGCGCGGCTGCGCGACAGCAAGCGGCACTTCACCGACTGCTTCACCGTCGTCGACGTGCCCGCGCCCACTCCCGCGGAGGCGCGCCTCATCGTCGGCCTGGAGGCGGACCATCTCAGGGTCCCCACGGGGTTCGGCAATGCCGCCATCGAGGAGGCCTTCAGGATGGCGGCCCGGCACTTCCCGGACCAACCGTCGCTGGGCCCCGTCCAGCGTATGTTGAGGGCCGCGTTCAACGCGCCCCGCGGGCGCGGACCGGTCGCGGCCGTGCGTGAGGCGGCGGCGGACCTTCTCGGCCTCGCGCGCTGCTGGGTGGGTCGCGACCTGGTCCCCGCGGGAGACGCCGTGACCGGGCGCCTCGAGCAGGTCGTGCTGGGGCAGCACGAGGCCTGCGAGGCCGTGGTCGACGACCTCCTGGCGTGGGTGTACGGGCTGGGGACGCCGGGCCGGCCGCGCTCCTACCTCTTCGCCGGCGCGCCCGGCATCGGCAAGACCAGCCTGGCCTGCGAGCTCCAGACGGTGCTCGGCGGGCCGGGCAGCTCGCCGCTGCGCTTCGACTGCAGCGAGCTGACCTCCCCGGTCGACGCCGACCGCCTCCTCTCGTCGGAGCAGGCGGGCTCGCTGGTCGCCGGATTGCTGCAGCGGCCGGCCGCGGTCGTCCTGCTGGACGAGATCGATCGCGCCCATCCCTTCGTCCGCGGGCTGCTCTACGAGCTGCTCGAGGGGCGCATCACCACGCTCGAGGGCACCACGGTCTCGAGCCTCAACGCGACCGTGATCATGACGACCAACGCCGGCGCGTCCGCCTGGATCGGTCGCTCCCGGGATGACGACGAGCGGGTCGCCGAGGCCCGCGCCGCGACCCTCCACGCCTGCGTCGACGTGCTCGGCGACGCCGTCCTGTCGCGCGTGAGCCGCGTCCTGGTCTTCCCGCCGCTGGGCGCCGCGGCGGGGCGGTCCATCGTGGAGCTGGAGGTCGGGCGTCTCGCCGCCCGACCCGACCTGCAGGAGCGCGGCATCGGCGTGCAGGCCACGCCGCGCCTCATCGATGCGCTCGCGCGGACCGGCCTGAGCGACCGTACCGGCGCGCGCGGGGTGCAGAAGGCGGTGCACCTCGCCCTCGCCGTGCCGCTGGCGAGGATGATCAACGAGCAGGACGTCGTGCGCAGCCACCTGGTCGTGGACGCCGTCTCCGACGGCGAGGACCTCGACGGCGTGCGCGTCGAGGTAGCGCGGTGGAACTGACCGGCCAGACCGGTGACCAAGCCACCGATTCCGCACGGCGGGCGCGCTTCAGTCGGCGGCGGCGCGCGCCGATATCCTCTGCAGCGACGCGGGAGGGAGGAGAGATGTCACTCGCAGACGACCTGGCGGCCGCGAGCGCGACCCTGCCGGTGCGGCTGGCGCAGCAGAAGGACGGCAGTCTCGAAGGTGAGGCCGTGCTGGCCGAGCGCAAGGCCTTCCTGAGCAGGAAGAAGCTCACCTACAAGTGCAAGGCGCGGGTGGACGACGCCGCCCGGGTCGTCCGCTTCTGGGAGATCCTGGTCGAGAAGGGGTCGGGCGTCTCGAGCGGCATGGACGACATGAGCCCCGGCTTCGGCTTCAAGGCCGGGACCTACAGGACCGGCGGCAAGGAGCGCTCGGGCTCGATCGAGGAGACCTCCCGTCTCTTCGGCCAGGACTACAGCTACCAGTGGGACTACGCCGCCGTGCGGACCGCTCTGCAGGGGGTCGCGACGGCGGCCGGCTATGGCTGGGAGACCGTCCTGAACCCGAAGTCCGTGTGAGACGGCGGGCGCGGCGGGAGATCGTCCCGCCGCGCCCGCCGGTCCTCAGTCGGATGTGGATCTGCGAGGGCTGTGCTCCCCGGCCTCACTTCACCTTGATCGTGAACACCGGCGAGGTGCCCGCGGCGTGGAGATCACCGGCCGGGACCTTGACGCGCAGCACATGGGTCCCCTTGGGCAGCCTGGTCGACCCCTCGCCGCCGAGGACCGTGACGCGCTTGTAGTTCTTCCACACGCGGCGCGCGCGGCGCTGGAGCATGACCGTGTCGTCGGTGGCGGGCCGCACGTGCACGGCCAGACGGGCGGCGCCCGTGAGCCAGACCCGCGGAGTCACCTTGACGTTCGCCACGGCGCCGCCGGGCAGCGAGCCGTCGACGGAGCCCACGCGCGCGATGAGCGTCGTGTTGCGCCTGAGGTTGCGCACGACGCCCGTGAAGCTCGCCATGCCCTGCTTGGAGCGGGCGTGGAGCGTGGCGACCTCGACCTCGCTGCCGCCGGCGTCGCGGCGGTAGAGGGTGACGGCGACGTCCTTCGAGCTCTCCACGGATCCGGTCACGGTGACGTCGGCGCCGTAGGCCACCGTCTTCGGCCGGGCCCGCAGCGTGAGGTAGGCGGTCGGGAGGCTGAGCTCGTTGGAGAAGACGTAGCCGGTCGCGACGGTCCTCTCGATCGGGTCCGGCGCCGCCGGCCCGATGCCCTCCTCGGGCTGGTACGAGACGATGAGCTCGCCGTTGCCCGGGGATGCGTTGAGCTGGTCGACGAGTCCGGCCAGGGTGGCCGGCGGATCCGAGGCGGGGGAGCTCCCCACTTCCTCGTCCTCGCCGCCGCCGTACACGGCCGGGTACACGGCCAGCCGCCCGTACAGCGAGGTCCCGGCCGGCACAGTGAGCGTCGTCTCGAGCGACTGCACGGCAGGGGAGCCGTAGCGGTAGTAGTCGACGCGCACCACGTTCTCGCCGGGACCCCACCCCTCGGGCAGGGTGATCGCGGCGATGCGGGCGCTGCGCTGCGTCGGCGAGAGGCTGCCGGTCACGGCGACCGACTCGATCTCAGGTTGCAGCACGCCGTCCGGATTGGACGACAGTGTGTACAGCAGGTCGCTCGCGTCCATGCCGAGCAGCCAGGACACGTCGAACGGGTCCGTCCAGATGTTGTGGCGCGACACGGTGTAGGTACCCGTGTCGTCGGAGACGCGGATGACGGTGGTCGTCTCGCCGCTGCCCGGATAGAAGTACTGGTCGAGCCAGCGGTAGGCCAGCGCGGAGACGATCTCGCCGGGCAGCTCGGGATACGCGCCGCCGGTGAACAGCCACTGGCTGACGTCGGTCTGGTCCTGGAAGGGAGTGGCCACGCCCGGCAGCGTGAGCTCGGTCGTCACCGGGAAGCTGGGGGCGGTCTTGCCGAGATCGCCCTCGACGCCCCACATGCGGTCCTGCACGACGGCGCCCTTGACGTCGCGCGGGGCGATCAGCTTGTAGGGCTCGAAGCTGCTTCCCCAGACGCCCTGGACGAAGCCGCCGGTGAGGTCGGCCTCGAGCGGGCCGAACTGCTGGAAGGGATGGCCGAAGATCATCACGGCGTCGCCGTCGACGTAGGTGACGGTGCCGGCGGCGCCGACCCACACGGAGCCCTGCGAGAAGAGGACGGCACAGGGCGAGCCGGGCTCGAGGTCGGGCGTCGGCGGACCGGCCCACGCGCTGGTGCCCGACGCCGCCTTGACGAGGAACCCGCTCCTCGCGAACTTGGCGGCGATACGGTCGAAGGTCGCGCTGCCCGGCTGTGCGCCGCCGATCTCCAGGAGGCCGAGCGGCGCCATGACGGACTGGCGGGCGGGCGCCTCGACCTTGGCGGCGGCCTTGGCGCTGCGCGCCACCCGCACGCTGGTGACGACGCCATGTGAGGTCCGGACCGGCTCACTCAGCTTGTAGACGCCGGCCGCCGGCGGGCGGGTGCGCTCGATCGCGCGCAGCGCACTCAGGGGGTAGGCGTCCTGGATCGCCGTCATGAACTCGATGGGCGTGGCGAGCCCGAGGCCGTTGAGCGTGAACGCGTCGCCGTAGGAGAGCGCCCCTACCAGCTTGTCGACGCCGCCGTCGTCCACGTAAACGGGGCTGCCGCTCATGCCGGAGGCGATGCCGCCGATGCGGTCGATCCAGGGGCCCGAGGCCTCGAAGAGGATCAGCGTACCGTTCGAGTAGTCGATGACGCTCTGCACCTGCACCGTGATCCTCTCCGGTGTGGTGCCCTTCATGGTGGTGAGCAGGTGACCGTCGAGCGGCCCGGCCTCCAGCTCCGTCCGCAGTTCTTCGAGCGACAGGGTCGGGTCGGGCGGGCCTGCCCAGACCCCGGGGGCGGCCACGAGCAGCGCCAGCAACGCGAACAGCAGCAGGAGGAGCGGCGCCCGGCACCGGGTGACGCGCCTGTGAGCAGAACCCATGAGGTCTCCTTCCTCGCGCGGTCGGGCGGCCGGGATCGGCGCGCCTC
>JAAYBE010000200.1 GCA_012719015.1 Actinomycetota bacterium | reverse complement strand
CGACATCCCGGCGGACAGAGGGGAGAGCATGGAGTCCGAGGACGTCATCCGCGGACGGCGCAGCATCCGCGCCTACACGACCGAGCCGGTCGCCGACGACCTGGTACGCGACATCCTCGACCAGGCGCGCTGGGCGCCGTCGTCGCAGAACACGCAGCCGTGGCGAGTCTGGGTGCTCACCGGCGACGCGCTGGAGCGTTTCAAGGCCGCCTTCAAGGCGGCGGTCGCCCACGGGGAGGCCGAGGCCCCCGATCTCCCGTGGTCCATGCCGGAGGACTGGCCGGGGGCCTTCCCGGCGCGCGTGGCCGAGAACCTGGAGCGGCGGACGCGAGCGCTCGAGGCATCCGATGAGGACCCCGGCCCGGCCGCCTCGCTGGCGCGCATGGCCGATTGCTTCGGAGCCCCCGTACTCCTGGTGGTCGGCTTCGAGGGCGCTCTGGCCCCTGCGGCCGCCTACGATGTCGGCTCCTTCGTACAGACCGTGTGTCTCGCCGCACACGACAGAGGACTCGGCACCTGCCAGTGCGCCACCCTCACCGGCTACCCGGGTCTGCTTCGCGACCTCCTTCCGGGAGCGCACGGGACGCGCCTCGTCGTCGCCGTGACCTTGGGATGGCCGGACCGCGAGGCGCCGATCAACATCTACCGGCGCCCCCGCGCGCCGCTGGAAGAACTCGTCGTCTGGGTCTCCTGAGTCGGGGGTCGCACCGCTCGCGGGCGGCGTCTGCCTCTTCCGGTCCACGAGCGAAGACGTGCGCTGGACCCTGGAGCCGCGCAGTGGGGCGTGCTCCGGATGTTCTGCGTCCTGCAGGACAGGCCTGCGCATGGCCTTGTCCGGGGGGCGTGACCGCCGGTCGACCCGGCGCCGTGACCGGCGGGAAGGCGAAGGCCGGGGCTGCACTGCAGCCCCGGCCTTCGCCGGTCGTGAGGATGTCGGTCCGGCCTTACGTCAGCGGTGGCGGCGGAGGCGGGGGCGGAGAGCCGGCCGGTGGCGCCGGTGGCGCCGGCGGCGGGGCCTCCGGGGTCGACGAACCCGCCTCCGGGGCGCTCTGGGTGACCTGCGTCTCGTCGCCCGCGGGCGGCGTCACCGGCGGCGTCACGGGCGTCGTGGGCGCGGCGGTCGACGGAGTCACGGGAGCCGTCGGGGCGGCTGCCGGCGGCGTCACGGGAGCCGCCGGGGCCGCAGCCTGGGCCGGTGCCTGCGGCGGCGTGGCCGGCGGAGCCGGTGGGGCGGCGTAGGCCTGCGTCGGCGGAGCCGGCGGAGCGGCGGTGTAACTGCCGCCGGCCGGCATGGGCGGGGCGCCGAAGCCGGCCGACTCCGGCGCGGCGATGCGGTTGAACTGCGCCGGCCCGAACCCGAGGACGAGGAACATGATCATCGGGAAGATGATCAGCAGGATCGCGAACCCGGTCCCTTGACCGAAGTTCGCGGCGACGTCGAGCGCGACGAAGACCCACAGCACGAAGACCCCGAGGACCAGGAGCCAGCCCAAGACCGGGATCCACGCCAGCAGGCTGCCGGCGAGCATCGCCCAGAAGAACCACAACGGGCGGTTCGACATCTTGACGACGTTGTACTCGTTGTAGAAGGGGACGATGGCCGCCCACCCCGGGAGGCCGGCCTTCCTGAAGGTCTTCCAGAGCCCGACGATCGTCAGCACGGCGAACACGATGCCGATGAGCCACATGACGATCATCATGCCTGCGAACAGGCCTCCACCCACGTCGTAGTTGTATTCGTATTCCATCGGTCTCCTCCTCGATGCCGTACGCTGCGGTCGGCGCTCGTTGCCCTGTTCCGCATGCGTCTCGTGCTTCCTGCACGTGCAGGTATCGGCCGCTACGCTGCGGACCTTCAGTGCCGCGCCTGAGGGGCGCATCTCAGGCCGGGAGCGCGGACGTCCCGACGAGCCTCCCGGCGCCACGCGCAGTCGCGGCACACGTGTCCTCGCCCCCTGCATGCCCGTCTGAGGTCGTCTTCACGCCCTCGTCGCGGTGCCCGAGGTGCGCGGCGGTGACCCGGATGGGCGTCAGTCCCGGGTCGCGACCCGCTCCAGCTCGGCGACGAGCTCGGCCTTGCGCGCTTCGGGGAGCAGCGAGGCCGTGAGGGAGTTGCGCGCCAGGCGGACGAGGTCGGCGCGGCCCAGGTCGAGCGCCCGCTGCGCGGCGAGGTAGTTCTCCAGCAGGTAGCCGCCGAAGTAGGCGGGGTCGTCCGAGTTGATCGTCACGAGGACGCCGGCGTCGAGCAGCTCTTTGAGCGGATGCCGGGAGAGGTCGGG
>JAAYBE010000199.1 GCA_012719015.1 Actinomycetota bacterium | reverse complement strand
GTGCTCTGCGGCGGCTGCACCGAGCTGGTGACGGCCGGCTTCGACACCCTCGTGGAGGCCGGTTACCAGCCGGAGATCGCCTACTTCGAGTGCCTGCACGAGCTCAAGCTGATCGTCGACCTCATGTGGGAGAAGGGTATCGCCGGCATGCGGTACAGCATCAGCGACACCGCCGAGTACGGCGACCTCACGCGCGGGCCGCGGGTCATCGACGAGAACGTGCGCGACACCATGCGTGAACTGCTGGCCGAGATCCAGAGCGGCGAGTTCGCGCGCGAGTGGATCCTCGAGAACCAGGCCGACAGGCCCGTGTACAACGCGCTCAAGCGGCAGGGGAGAGAGCACCTCATCGAGACGGTCGGCAAGGACCTGCGCGCCATGATGAGCTGGATCGACGAGGGTGGGCTCGACATCGACGTCTGAGCGTCAGGGTGGACTGACGTCCCGGGCGGCGGGCCGGGCCGGCGAGCGGCCCGGCCCGCCGCATTTGTGCATCTGGACACAAGCGGTCGGGACGCTGTATCATCCGGGGCATGCGGAGTCCGTCACATCGCCCGTCGTGACGGCTGGCGTGGCTTGGCCTCTCCGGGTCAGGCCACGCCAGCCGGCTCCGCTCCGCACGACTCCCTTCCGGTCCGGCGCACGCGTGTGCGTCGTGCCGTGGCGCCTGCGGACGGCGCGTCTGCACCCACGGCTCACGGTGGGACGATCATGGGCCGGGTCCGGCCCCGGTCCGCGGCCGCCCCGTCGCGGACGGACCCGCCGGACCAGCCATTTGTGCGAGGGCGCGGAGGTTCCTACAATGACGCCTCCGCACCGTGACCCGGCAGGCTGCGCCGCCTGAGCGCCGGCCCCGGAGCAGTCGAGAAAGGACCGTACGATGCAGAAGCGCTTCCTCATCACTCCCGGCCCCACGCCCGTGCCGCCGGAGGTGCTCTCGGCGCTGGCCGAGCCCGTCGTCCATCACCGCGCGCCGCGCTTCACCGAGATCCTCAAGCAGGTCGTCGCGGGGATGAAGGACATCTACCAGACGGAGAACGACATCATGGTCTGGGCGGCCAGCGGCACCGGCGCCATGGAGGCCGCGGTGGTCAACACCGTGAACCCCGGCGACCATGTCCTCGTGGCCTCCGTCGGCAACTTCGGCGAGCGTTGGAAGAAGCTCAACGCGACGTGGGGCGCCGAGGTGACGGCGATCGACTACGCCTGGGGGACCAAGGCCGATCCCGCCGACATCGAGAAGGCCCTCGCCGCCGATCCGGCGATCAAGGCCGTGTTCGTGCAGCACAGCGAGACGTCCACCGGCGTGGTCAACGACATCAAGGCGATCGGCGAGATCGTCGCCCGGACTCCGGCGATCCTCGTCGTCGACGCGATCAGCGGTCTGGGCGCCACCGACCTGCAGACGGACGCCTGGAACGTCGACATCGCGGTGGGCGGCTCCCAGAAGGCGCTCATGGTCCCGCCGGGCCTCGCCTACGCCGCGGTGAGCGAGAAGGCGTGGAAGGTCGTCGAGCAGTGCACGCAGCCGCGCTTCTACTTCGATTTCGTCGCCATGCGCGAGAAGATGAGCGGCGCGTCCGCGCAGACGCCGTACACGCCCGCCGTGAACCTCATGGTGGCGCAGAACGCGGCCATCGACCTGATCAAGGCGGAGGGCCTGCAGAACGTCTTCGAGCGGCATCGCGTCCTCGGCAGGGCGGCGCGCGAGGGCGTCAAGGCGCTCGGCCTCGAGCTCTTCGCGGTCGAGGACCCGGAGGCCAACTCCGTCACCGCGGTCAAGGTCCCGGAGGGCGTCGACGGCACGAAGATCGGCAAGATCGCGCGCGACAAGTACGGTGTCTGGCTGGCCGGCGGACAGGGCCGGGTCAAGGGCAAGATCTTCCGTTTCGGCCACTGCGGCTACTTCGGCCACAGCGACATCGTCGTCGGTCTCAGCACCGTCGAGATGGTGCTCGCCGAGCTCGGTCATGACGTCAAGTGGGGCGCCTCCGTCGGCGCCGCCGAACAGGTGTTCGCGAAGAGCACCGTCCTGCTCTGAGGAGGTGGGCCGGAATGCCTGAGCAGAAGAAGGTCCTGGTCAAGGAGAAGCTCGCGCCGGAGGGCGTCAAGTACCTCGAGGACCAGGGCTTCCAGGTGGACATCGGCACCGAGTGGGGCGCGGACGAGCTGCTGCGGCGCATCCCCGAGTACCATGGGCTCATCATCCGCTCGGCCACCAAGGTCACTGCCGAGGTCATCCAGGCGGGCGAGAAGCTGCAGGTGGTGGGACGCGCCGGCGTCGGCGTCGACAACGTCGACGTCAAGGAGGCGACCAAACGCGGCGTGATCGTGGTGAACGCCCCGCAGAGCAACGTGCTCAGCGCGGCCGAGCAGACAATCGCCCTGCTCATGGCGAGCGCCCGCAACCTCGCGCAGGCGCACGCCGATCTCAAGAACGGCGTCTGGAACAAGGGCAAATGGGGCAAGGGCGGCGTCGAGGTGCGCGGCAAGACGCTGGGCATCATCGGCCTCGGTCGCATCGGCTTCCTCGTCGCCGAGGACGCCCGCGGCCTCGGGATGAACGTACTCGCCTACGATCCGTTCGTGCCGGCCGAACGGTTCCACGAGC
>JAAYBE010000198.1 GCA_012719015.1 Actinomycetota bacterium | reverse complement strand
GTCCTGAGCGGCGGCGTGGGCATGCTCGACTCCGTGAACACGCTGTACCTGCCGCAGATCGTGCTGGACGGCGAGGTGGTCGGGATGATCCGCCGCATGCTGGGCGAGGTCGCGACCACCCGGGACGAGATGCTCGTCGACATGATCGACCGCGTGGGCATCGGCGGGGACTTCCTCAAAGAGAAGGAGACCTCGCGACGGCTGCGGGCCGGCGAGCACTTCACGCCGGTCATCTCGTCGCGTCAGGCGTACGACCAGTGGGTCGCGGACGGGCGCGACGAGGTCGCCCGGGCCGAGGAGCGGATGGAGGGGTTCTTCGCGCGGCGCGCCGAGCGCGGCCGACCTGTGTCGGTCGACCAGCTGGAGGAGCTGGCCTCGATCTGCGGGGTGACGGCGGAGATGAGACGGGTTCTCGGCGATTGATCGACGCTCGGCCGAGGGGAGCAGCCCGGCCCGGTGTTGACACCTCGCCGAGTAACCCATAGCGTTCCACCTGGGTGGATACTTGACGAGAGGAAGGACGCATGGGAGAGCAGGGACACGCTGCGGCCGGCGGGGTGAAGGACGAGTTCCTCGAGCAGCATCTGTGGCCGCCCTTCACGCAGATGCAGGGGCTGGCGCCGATCGTGATGGAGAGGGCCGACGGCGCGCTCGTCTGGGACAGTGACGGCAACGAGTACATCGACGCCTTCGCCAGCCTGTGGACCGTCAACGTCGGCCACGGGCGCAAGGAGATCCACGACGCCATCAGCGCCCAGATGGAGAAGCTCTCCATCTACCACATCTTCCAGATCGCCAACGAGCCCGCCATCAAGCTGGCCAACAAGGTGGCCCAACTGGCTCCGGGCGACCTCGACCACGTCTTTCTCACGCTCGGCGGCGGGGAGTCGGTCGAGACCGCGGTGAAGATGGCGCGCCAGTACTGGCGCAACAAGGGCAAGGGCACCAAGTACATGGTCATGTTCCGGGAGCGCTCTTATCACGGCACGACGATGGCCAGCACGAGCGCCCAGGGCCTCACGGTGAACCGGGCCAAGTTCGAGCCGCTCCTTCCGGGCTTCATCAAGCTGGGCGCCCCTTACTGCTACCGCTGCGCCTGGGGCAAGACCTACGGCGAAGACTGCAGAATGGAGTGCGCCCGCCAGGTCGAGCACGAGATCGAGTTCTACGGACCCGAGAACGTCGGCACCATGCTGGGCGAGACCATGATCGGTACCGGCGGCGTCATACCTCCGCCGCCCGAGTACTGGCCGATGGTGAACGAGATCTGCAAGGCCCACGACGTCCTGGTCATCAACGACGAGGTGATCACCGGCTTCGGACGCAGCGGCACGTGGTTCGGCTTCGAGCAGTTCGGCTCGAACCCCGACCTCGTCACTCTGGCGAAGGGCATGTCGAGCGGCTACCTGCCGCTCGGTGCCGTGCTGGCGCGTCGCCATGTGTTCGAGGCCTTCCTCGGCGGTCCGGGTGAGGCCTTCATGAGCGGTGCGACCTACATGGGCCACCCTCTCTGTTGTGCCGCCGGAGTCGCCAACCTCGAGATCCTCGAGCGCGAGAAGCTGGTGGAGCGCTGCGCCGAGATCGGGCCGTACATGCAGGAGGGTCTGCGGACCCTGCTGTCGCACCCGATCGTCGGAGACGTGCGCGGCGTCGGGCTCGTGGCCGGCATCGAGTACGTGAAGGACAAGGAGACGCGCGAGTGGTTCGCGCCGGCGCAGGGCGTCGCCCTGAGGATCCGTGACGAGGCCTTCAAGCGCGGCGTCTTCGTGCGCCTGCTCGGCGGCGGCATGGTCCACGCGGTCGCGCCGCCGTTCATCATCAGCAAGGAGCAGATCGACACCGTGGTCCGCGTCCTCGACGAGGCCATCGGTGTGGTGGAGAAGGAACTCGGATACTGAGCAAGGAGCCAGCAGCATGAGCAAGCCAAAGGTAGGCGTAGTCGGATACGGCGTCATCGGCCAGCGTCTGGCCGACGGCGTGGCTCTGCAGGAGGACATGGAACTGGTCGGCGTCGTCGACGTCGCTCCGACCCTCTCGACCCGCGCCCTCTGCGAGGCCGGCATGCCGTACGACCTGTACGTCGTCGAGGGCGAGCAGAAGGCCGCCTTCGACGCGGCCGGCATCCCGGTCAGCGGGACCATGGACGATCTGCTCGACAAGGTCGACATCGTGCTCGACTCCTCGCCCGGAGGCGTGGGGCGCAAGAACAAGGAGATCTACCAGGCCAGGGGCGTCAAGGCCGTGTTCCAGGGCGGCGAGAAGAACGACATCGTCGATGTGTTCTTCCACGGCTACGCCAACTACGAGAAGGGCGTCGGCAAGGACTATCTCAAGCTGACGAGCTGCAACACGACGGGACTCATCCGCGCCGTCGACTGCCTCGACCGCGAGGTGGGCGTGGAGCGCGTCATGGTCACCATCGTGCGCCGCGTCGCCGACCCCGGGGACACGCATCGCGGGCTCGTGGACGTGGCCCAGGTCGAGCCCGTCCCGAACCACCAGGCCGTCGACCTCATGACCATCATGCCGCACATCGAGGCCACCGGGCTCCTGGTGCACGTGCCGACCACGCACGGACACATCATCAACGTGTGCGCCACGACCAAGTCGGACATCAGCAAGGAGCGCGCGCTCGAGCTCTTCGAGCAGCACCCACGCATCCGTGTCGTCAAGATCGCCGACGGGTTCAACTCCAACGCGGCGCTGTTCCGGTACGCGCGTGACCTCGGCAACAAGCGTGCCGACATGTACGACATCGCCGTCTTCGACGAGACCATCGCCAAGAGCGGCCGCGAGTTCATGTTCGCGATCAACATCCCGCAGGAGGCGGTGGTGATCCCCGAGACGACGGACGCCATCCGCGCCGCGCTCAGCATGCAGACGGACCGTCTCGAGGCCGTCGGCCTCACGAACAAGTACCTCGGGCTCGCCTGAGCCGGGGTCCGGAGCAGAGGGCCGAGGAGGGAGGACGCGGTGAAGTACGGCATCAACACGCTGGACGACTTCGCGTGGGGCGGCAAGGTCGTCCTCTGCCGCGTGGACATCAATGCGCCGCTCGACAAGGAGAGCGGCGGCCTGCGCGACGTCACGCGGCTCAAGGGCTGTGCGCCGACGGTCCGCGAGCTCGCGGAAGCCGGCGCCCGCGTCGTCCTCCTCGCCCACCAGGGCGGCGATCTCGAGTACCACAATTACGCCTCCACCGAGCCGCACGCCGCGGTGATGAGCGAGCTCACCGG
>JAAYBE010000197.1 GCA_012719015.1 Actinomycetota bacterium | reverse complement strand
TCTCCGCCGCGGACCCGCCGCCGGCGGCGATGGCCGCGATGGCCTTCTCGGCGGCGACGCTGCGGGCAGCCGCGGCCGCGCGCTGCTTCTGGCTTTCCGCCAGCTGCGCCTCGAGCAGCGCGATCTTCTCGTCCACGCCGCCACCGATGCGTTTGAGCAGTACTTCGGCGAGGGCGTCGGCCGCCGCGGCCGCGCGCCGCTTGTCCGTGTCGGTGACGCTGATGACGACGATGTTGACCACCGACGTCGTGGTCTTGACCGTGGACGAGGGGGTCTCCACGGTGGTGGTCCGGCGCAGCCTGGCGGCGGAGAGGCCCGCCCCGGCACGCTCGGCGGCCTCCTCGAGCACCGCCTGACTGCTGAGGAGTTGCACCGCGGCCTTGGCGTTGGAGTTCAGGCCTGCCATGGGACTGCCGTTCGCATCGGTGGTCTGACCGATGTAGACGGACGACGTCGCCGTGTACTGCTTGGGCTGCGCCAGAGTGACGACGACCCCGGCGATGAGGCCGATCGCGATGAGGCCGACGATCACCCACCAGTCACGGGCGAGTGTCGTAAACCAGGATCCGACGTCGATGGCGGCGCTGTCGTCGCTGCTCATGCGGTCCTCCAGAAGGCGGCTGCTTCGGGCCAGTCTACCGCAGGACGGTGATGCCCGCGGCGCTCACCGCCTGCGCCGGGAATCGGCCAGCACGCGCTCGAGGACGTCCAGGTAGGCGTGCGCGAGCTTGCGACGGTCGAAGTGCTCGAGGACGTAGCGCCGGCCGTTCTCGCCCAGCCGCTGCCGCTCCTGTGGCGAGGCGGCGGCGAGGTGCTCCGCGGCGGCGGCTAACCCCTCCGCACTGGACGGCTCGAACGAGAGACCGCAGTCGGCCTCGCGCAGCATCTCCCGGGCGTCGCCCTCGAATCCGAGCAGGATGGGCCGTTCCATCGCGGCGTCCTCGAAGAACTTGTTGGGCAGGATCATCCGGAACAGTTCGTCCTTGCGGAAGTGCGCGAGGCAGGCGTCGCTGCTCGCCAGATACACGGGCAGTTCGGCGCGAGGCACGAGTCCGGTGAAGACGACGTTCTGGAGGCCCGCCGCGCTCGCCTCTCGCTCCAGGTCGGCGCGCAGCGCTCCGTCGCCGACCAGCAGGAAAGCGATGTCGTCGCGCCCCCTGGCCTTGAGGATGCCGGCCGCGCCGAGCACCACACGCAGGTCGCTGGCCATGCCGATGGTGCCGGCGAAGGTGATGACGAAGGTGTCCGGCGAGAGGCCGAGCCGCGCGCGCAGCGCCTGGTCGGGCTCGCGCGGCGTGAACAGGTCGACGTCGACTCCGTTGGTGACGACGCTGATCCTGGAGGGCGCGACGCCCTTCTGGATCATGTTCGCCCGGTACCCTTCGCCGACGGCGACGATGTGGTCGGCGCGCGCGTATAACGCCTTCTCGAGTCTGCCGAGGGTCTGGACGATGCGGCCTTCGGGCAGGGCGCCGACGGCGACGATGGAGTCCGGCCAGATGTCGCGTATCTCGAGCACGAAGGGAGCGCGGTGGGCGCGGGCCACGGGCAGCCCCGCCCAGCCGGCGAAGAACTGCGGGCTGGTGGCGATCACGACGTCGGCCCGCGGCCGGATGAGCGGCCCCGCTGCGCCGGCGGCGGCCAGGTAGGAGAGGTAGTTGAGGCCGCGGCGCACACGTCCCCTGTTCGCCGCCAGCCAGGTCCAGACACGGATCGTTCGGATGCCGTCGATCCACTCCATCTGGCAGAGCCTGTTCTCGTAGCCGTCGTAGACCACGCCGTGGGGGACGTTGGGCGCGCAGGTCAGCACCGTGACGCGGTGACCGCTGCGCGTCCATTCGCGGGCCATGCCGTGGACACGCGCGGCCGGAGCGTTGCTCTCGGGCGTGAAGTAGTGGGTCAGGAAGAGGATGTGCACGTGAGCGGCGTCAGAGCACCCAGCGGTAGACTTCGAACACCTCGGCGAACGCGCAGCCGATGTTGATGCCGCGCGTGAGGCCGACGTTGCGGATGTACTCCTCGTCGAGGTAGTTGCGATGCCCCTGGCTCGCGTAGCAGGAGAGCGCCTGCACCTTCTTCTCGATGTGACGCTCTTCGAGTCGCACGTAGGCCTGCTGTGAGAAGTTGAGGTTGTTCCACGGGATCTCGTAGGCGAGGACGGTGGTGCGCTTGAAGGCGCGCAGCCCCTCCTCGGCGACCGTCTTGTGGTCCTGGTGCAGGTCGATCAGCGCCGGCAGCAGCACGCAGTCCGGGTCCACTTCGCGCTGCAGCACGATCATCTCCTCCAGGATGTCCTGGCGCACGGTGGGGAAGGTGCGGACCTCGAAATCGTAGACCCGGAGACACTCCTCGGGGATACCGAGCACGTGCGTCGCGGCACGCACCTCGTGCTTGAGCACGTCTTTGGGGAAGCCCTCGGGGACGCTCTTGGCGGCGGTGCTGAAGGCGGCGTAGGTGACCCTGACTCCGTTCTCGATGAGCCGCGCCATGGTGCCGCCGCAGCCGAACTCGCCGTCGTCGGTGTGCGGCGCGAGGACGAGCACGTTGTCGAAGCGTTCGATACTCACGTGGAGGCCTCCCTGGGCGGCGCGGGCGTCGTCATGCCGGCCCCGCGCGGAGCGGACCGTCCGAGTCTACCAAACCCGCACCGGAGCCTCGCCCCGGTGCATCCGACGGCGTCATCGCGGACCGAGGACGCGCGTGTAGACGGCGAGCGTCGACTCGGCGTTGCGGGTCCAGCTCAGACCGAGGGCGGTGGCGCGGCCGCGATCGCCGATCGCACTCGCCTGCGCGGGGTCGTCGAGGACCCCACGGATGACGTCCGCGATGGCGCCGGGGTCGTGTTCAGGGACCAGCCATCCGCCGCTGACACCGTGCTCGACGAAGTCGTCGGGCCCCCCTCCGCGGAGCGCGAGGATCGGAGTGCCCTGGGCCATCGCCTCCGTGTAGACGAGTCCGAAGGCCTCGTCCCAGCTCGGCAGGGCGAAGAGCTGTGCCCGCGCCATCATGGCGAGCACGCGGGCGTGCTCCAGGCGGCCGACGAAGTCGACCTGATCGCTCACGCCCGCCGCGGCGGCCTGCTCCTGCAGGGCGCGGCGCAGAGGTCCGTCGCCGACGATCGCGAGCCGGACCCGTCGGCCGTCGCGATGCAGCCTGCCGACGGCGGTGACGAGGTCGGCGGTCCCCTTGCGCGGGATCAGCTGGCCCACGGTGAGGACGACCGGCTCCCCGGGACGGTAGTCTGATGCCGGCGCCGCCGGCCGCTCGAGCCCGGTGGTACCGTTGAGCACCACGGCAAGCCGCTCCGGGGCGACGACGTCGTGCAACAGGCGGCCGACGACGCTGGAGTTCGCCATGACCGCGTCGGCCGCACCCAGCACCCGGCGGGCGCGCCGCTCCACCTTGCCGCCGGCGCGGAGATGCTGGTAGACGTCGGCTCCGTGCACCGTGATCACGAACGGGACGCCCAGGTCGGCGGCCAGTCGCTGGGCGAGAGCGCCGTCGGGCAGCGCCTGGTGCGCATGGACGAGGTCGTACCGTGTCTCGCGCAGCGACGGGAGCCGCCGCACCGTCGGGTGGGCGAGGTCGCCCAGGCGATCGAAGACGATCCGTCTGGGCGGCTGGAAGACCCGGGGGTAGTCGACCGGGATCCCGTCGAGGATCGCCGCCTTCGGCTTGGCGCCGCGGCGGAGGTTGCGCTCGCCGCGCCGCAGCAACCGCGGCACCCAGGGTGTCGGGGAGATCACCCTCGAGTCGACGCCGAGCTCCCTGAGCGCCAGTACCTGTTGGTGGACGAAGAGGTGGCGCTCGACCCCGGGCGAGGGATACAGGTGCGACACGACGAGGGCCTTCACGCGGGTCATTCTACACGGTGCGGAGGGCTGCTCCTCGCGATCGACCGCCGTGCGTGGTCCCGCCCCGGTCGACCCGGACTGTGGTTGTGCTCCTGCGCGCCGGTGAAGGATACTGCTCCGTACCCCCGCGCGCTCGACGAGCGGGTCCCGACAAGGCGGGTCTTGCCAGTGCGTACACTCAGCCGAGCCTATCAGCCGGGCGACGAGGCGCAGATCAATCGGCTCTACCTGTCGCTGACCGGCAGGGACCGGACCCCCGCGGAGTTCGCCTGGGAGTGGCTCGACACCTGGGCCGGCCGGGGGAGCATGAACCTGCTCTTCGACCTGGACCGCGAGGAGGGCGACCAGCTCGTCGCCCAGTACAGCCTCATCCCCACGCCGCTCAGCGTCCTCGGCCACGTCATGCTCGCGGGCAAGACCGAGAACTGCATGAGCCATCCCGACGTCCGGGGGACGGGCCTGTACTCCGCCCACGAGCGTGAGTGCTTCGAGCGCGAGAAGGAGCGCTACAGCTTCTTCTTCACCACCGCCGGCCAGGTGGCCGGCGGCGCCGTCAGGCGCGTGCGCACGAAGCTCGGATACGTGGCCTTCGACGACTGGGCCAACTACACGCTCTGGCTGGACGAGGGCGCTCTGCACGAGGACGTCCTGTCGATCCTGATGTCGAGGAGAGCGGGCCTGCGGAGGGCGGCGCCCGCGCTCAGTGTGCTGCTGACGGGGCTCATGTGGAGGTACGGTGTCGTGCGCCGGCCACGCTCCTGTCGCCATCGCGTGGTGGCGCGCCGACCGGAGGACGCCCCGCTGGACGAGATCGCCGGTCTCTGGGACCGCAACCGCCGTCTTTACGGCGTGAGCGTCGAGCGCAACGTCGCCTATCTGCGCTGGCGCGTCAATGAGGACCCCCACGTCGATCACGAGTATCTCGTGATGCGGGGCGACGACGGGCTGCTCGGGTACGCCGTGACCTTCGTCCAGGGTGATGATCTGCATCTGGTCGACATCATCGTGGACGGCGCCCGCAAGGATCTGTTCGCGTGCATGCTGGCGGCGCTCGTCGAGCGGGGCCGCGAGCTCGGCTGCGCGCGTATCAAGTGCCTGACCCTGCGGCGCTCGGCGCTTCTGCCCGGGAGGTTGCGGAGCGCCGGATTCGTCGACGCGTCGTCGCTCGCCCCGCACACCCTCTTCAGGAAGCCGCCGCCGCGCCAGTTCCTGGTCTACATCCCCGACGCGTTGCGGGGTGAGGAGGAGATCACCGACAACGCCGCCTGGTACATCACCGCGCTCGTCATGGAAGGGCTTCCACGGACGTAGCATCCCGAGACCGAAAGGACGCAGCCATGGACGTCGTCGATTTCCGCATACGGTTCCGCACCGAGCACATGCTGGGCCCCTGGGACCCGGACGATCCGGCGCCCCACTTCTCCCAATACATCGAGCTCTACAGGATGCGGCCCCGGCTGACCCCGCTCGGCATGCCGGAGTACATCGAGATGATGCGGGCCGGCGGCGTCTCCCGCGGGGTCGTCTGCGGCGGGTCGATCGAGGACAACGACCACCTCATGCAGGTCCACGAGGCGCTCGGCGAGGCCGACCCCTTCTACTACATCGCCGGCGTGCACCCCAAGTACGGTGTGCGCCGCAACCTGGAGGAGATCGAGCGGTGTCAGAGGGCCGGGTTCCTGGGCGTCAACGTCAGCCCGTACATCTGGGGCGTGCCGGCCAACGCCAGCGTCCTCTACCCGATCTACGCCCACTGCGAGGCGCACAACCTGGTCGCGATCGTCCACGGCAGCCTGCACTACAACCGCTTCCAGAGCATGTGGCTGGGCGATCCCAAATACATGGACGAGATCGCCATGAACTTCCCCGGCCTCAAGCTCGTGATCTCGCACGCCGGCAACGGTTTCGGGGTCCTGCCGCTGGCCGTGGCCCAGAAGCATCCCAACATCTTCCTCGAGTTCAGCGCCCTGTGGCCCCAGTACCTTCCCGAGGCGACTCTCCGGGCGGTCAACTCCTACCTCAAGGACCGCTGCCTGTTCGGCACCGACTACCCGCTGGTGGAGTTCGACCGCGCCGTGGAGGCCTGGTCGGAGGCCGTCAAGCCGGAGGTGCGCGAGCTGTTCTTCTCGGCGAACGCGGAACGCTGTCTGTTCGGCGACCCGCGCTGAACCGGCGCTCTCAGCCCGGCCCGGAGCAGAGCGCGCCGTAGAAGTCCACCAGGTCGCGCTCGACCGCCTCCCAGCTGTAGCGGCGCGCGACCGCGGCGCGGGCGCGGGCGCCCATCCCGGGCAGATCCGCTCGCCGGGCGAGCAGGCGTCGCACTCCCTCGAGATGGCCCTGCACGCCCGGCGCGACGGCCAGCCCGCAGCGCTCCGTGCGAATGAACTCGCCGCGCCCGGGCAGGTCGCTGACGAGCGCGGCCAGTCCCATCGCCATGCCCTCGAAGAGCTTCGTCGGCACGGCGGTGTTGCTGTACTGCGCCGTCGGCACGGACGGCACCCAGACGACATCGGCCGCGCCGAGGTAGCGTGGCAGTTCCGCCGGCGGAACCCGGCCGAGCAGCTTGACACGGTCCTCGAGTCCGGCGGCGAGCCGCGCCTTGACCTCGTCCTCGAGCGCGGCGTCGTTGAAGGTGCCCCCCAGATAGAGCACGGCCTCCTCCGGGCCGAGCCGCTCCATGACGTCGAGCATCACCGTGCAGCCACGGGCGCGCGACAGGCTGCCGACGTAGACGATCTTGAGGCGCGGGTCCGCGGCCAGCTCGGGCACGGGGACGGCATCCTTGAAGCGTTCGAGACGAGGGTAGTTCGGCGAGACGAGGCGAAGCTCGGGCTCGCTTCCGAGGGCGTCCAGTTGCCCCTCGGTGACCACCACGACGCCGGAGGCCAGCGCGGCGAGGCTTCTCTGGGCGAGCGCGGTGGTGCGAGACGCGGCCGGTCGGACGGCCTGTGGGAGGTAGGGCTTGCCGGCGACCGCCTCGGGGACGTACTCGTGCATGTCGTAGACGAGCCGCGGCACGAACGCCTTGACGATCGGGAACAGGGTGAGCAGTTCAGGGTCGTGGACGTGCAGCACACGGGGTCGCAGCGCCCTGAGGGAGCGCACGATTCCCGCGGAACTCAGGAACCTGGTCCTGCGGCCGCGTTGCGGCAGCGGCGCGAGGAGCACCCCGGCGGCGTCCCACCCTGGCTGTGCGCCGGGCGCCATGTACATGACGTCGTAGCCCGCGCGCGCCAGCGTGCGGCACTCGCGCTCGAGGATGCGCGGGTCGTCCGGCCTGTGGACGACGCTGAGGTGGACGACCCGGGTCACGCCGTCCCGGCTCCCGAGCCGCCGCTGGTCGCCGGCATCCCCAGCGCCTCTCGCCAGCGGGTCACGACCGCACCGGCCGATGTCGCCTCACCGCCACGGGCGAGCACCTCGTCGACCAGCCGCCAGTAGACCTTGTCGTAGCCGCGTGAGAGGCGTGGGTCGAAGCGGTTGTTGTGCCACAAGAGGCTGGCCGCTCCTCCGCTCTCGCGCACCTGTGCGAACACGGCCGCGGCCGCCTCCGCGGCCTCCGTCGCCGGCAGACCACGATAGTGCGGCTGCTGGAGCGTGCCGTCCATCACCGCCAGCGGCAGCTCGATCAGCTCGAGGGGCCGCTCCTCCGCCAGGGAGTAAGGACGGAAAGGGAAGGAGCAGCCGCAGCGGAAACCCTCGTGTTCGGCGAAGGCCAGGCTGGTGTCGTACGTGAACCCCGCCCGCTCCAGCAAGGGCAGCGTCTCGTGGTAGAGACAGCGCAGGTAGTGGTAGCGTATGCCGCGCACCTCGGCGCCGGCCTGGCGCGCGAGAAGTGCACGGTCGGCGGCCAGCGCGGCCTCGTCGAGGCGGTCGGCGTCGTTGCCGTGCAGTCCGACCTCGCGCCCATGCCGCGTCACCACCTCCAGGGCCCGGGGACGGAGTCGACGGTACGACGCGGGCTGGCTCCCGTCCTGTCTGTGCGTGTGCCGCGCGATGACGTAGAAGGTGGACGAGACGCCGCGGACGTCTTCGCCGCCCAGCATGCGAGGGAACGTCCAGAAGGGGTCCGTGCCGCGCGGAAGATGACGCACGAGCCAGTCGGCGGCATCGCCGAGCTCGCCGCGCACGGCGGCCCAGTCACGTCTGCGGACGGCGCGTGCCGCACGGTAGCCGGTCGCGGCGAACCCTCGCCGCGTCCATCGGCGCAGGTTGTCGAGGTCGTGGGTCAACGCAACGGCGAAGCGCTTGGCGCCCCACATCCAGCCCGGACGCGGCAGCGGCGCCAGGCCGAGCTCGGCGAGCCGCGGCGTGAGCACGGCGCGCAGGAGCGTGACGTAGCCGTCCAGCGCCGGCTGCTCGATCCTGAGCTCCGGGCTGGCGGAGAACACGCTCGCCGCGTAGGGCAACCGGCCGTA
>JAAYBE010000196.1 GCA_012719015.1 Actinomycetota bacterium | reverse complement strand
CGCCGGTAGCGGGCCACGAGCAGCGGCGCGTCGCCCACCAGCGTGAGCCCGTCCCTGGGCGCCTGGAACAGGTGCGCGTGCGACGCGAGGAGGTCGCGGAAGAGGTCCTGGTCGTCAGCCTGGCCGACGAGCGCGGCCTTGAGGCTGATGCAGCCGATGTCGATGCCGAGCGTGGTCATGGGACGAGACGTGTTCCTCCTGGGGAGCAGGGCTCCGCCGACTGCAAAGATTACCAACGCGGTGGAACGCGGGCAAACCGGACGCAAAGAAGGCTATATCAGTCTTCTTTGACCGTCAACGCGCGACTGACCGGACCGGCGCCGCCGCCGCGGGCAGAGCGGGCGCGACTTGATCACGGTCCGCGCATCTGCCTCCGGACGCGGCGTCGTGCGCCTCGAACGTGACCCGCTCCCGGCGACAAGGTCACCCGCGACCGGCCTTCGTGACCCTGTGCGGTCGTCCGCCCCGTCGCTACCATGCTCCTGCGACGCGCCGGCCGGCCGCCCACGCCACATCAGCCACATCATCCTTCCACCCGTGGGGGCATCCGTGAACGAATCGACCACGCTCACCAACCGCGAACGCCGCGAGAACGTGGCTTTCCTCGGACAGGCGTTCCTCGCCTCCCAGAGGCTCCCGGCCGAGGTCCTCGACGGCGAACAGCGCGCTCTGTTCTCAGCCGGCGGCGCCGAGCAGAGCCGGCTCTTCTACACGCTCCTCTGCTACGGCGCGCTCGCCGCCCAGCCCGCGCCCGACTCCGTCGTCGACGCCGACTGGCGGCGCTTCCGTGACGCCGGGGTCGTCGACTCCCTTTTCGCCGGCGAGTTCGACCTGCGGCGCTACGCCCTCGACCCCCCGGTCTCGCGCCACGACAGCAAAGGCAAGGTGATCGATTTCGTGCGGCTCTCGGAGACACGCGAGACCTGGGGCCGCCTCCTTCCCCAGCCGCCCGACCCCGATGTCGCCGTCGACGTCCTGCACGCGACCTCCGGAGGGGCGCTCAAGTCGCGTGCCTTCTGGGCGGTGCGCGAGATGCGCAGATACGGCCTGTGGGAGGACGAGGCGCTCGACCGGTTCGCCTGCGTCCCCGACGGTCGCGTGCGCAAACGCGCCGTCCGCATGGGACTCGTGGACCTGCCCGAGAAGGCCGACACCTTCGCCGACATGAAGGCCGTCTCGCGCGCTCTGCACGCGGTGCTCCGGCTCGGCGAGGCGCCCGACGGCTGCTTCGACCTTCCCATCAGCATGGCCGACCAGCGCTGTGAGGTGTGCGACTCGGCGCGCATGGCGTCCTGTCCCATGCCGCACTGCCGCTGGCGGCGCGAGCACGCGGCGGTCTGACCACGCTGAAGATGCGGCGGCGGCGAGCACCCGACCGCCGTCGCCGCATCTACACCGCTCACCAGACGGTATCTCAGGCCAAGTCCTGATGGGACACCGCAGCCCTGCAGGGGACAGTACCTGTAGAGGCTGCGGACGACCATCCGCACAGACGAAAGGAGCCCCGTGTTCTGGGAGATCATGGCTTGGCTGGGGGTCGCGTTGCTCGCCGTCCTGCGTGTCGCGCTCGTGGTCGGCGTCATCGCGCTGGTCATCGTCGTCGCGTACACGCTGCTCCGGCGTCGCGGCGGCCCCGCCGACGCGGCCGGCGACTAGATCCCCCCTTCGGCCCGTCTACACCATATCCCGGGCGGTATCTAGGGGTAAGTCCCTATGGGTTTGCCCCGGCCTACAGGCGAGACTAGTACCGTCAGCCGCCCTCGGCGGCCAGAGCGTGAACGAAAGGAGGCCGGATGTTCTGGGAGATCGTCGCCTGGTTGGCGGTGGCACTGCTCACCGTCTTCCGCGTCGCCATCGTCGTCGGTGTCGTCGCACTCGTAGTCCTCATCGTGCGCAGCCTGCGCGCCCCCAAGCAGTCCCTGCGCCACGCGGGCGCACCTGCACGCAAGTAGCGACGGCTGTCCGACGCTCCGGTTCCGGCAGCGGGACCGGAGCGTTAGCGTGTCCTGCCACACTCGCCCACCCCGGTTCCCCTCGTAGCTCAGGCCTGAGCCGGCGCAGAACGACCCACGCGGCCCCGGCCCGTCACCGCACTTCGACTCTGGTGACGGCCGGCACCGGGGCTTGGTTCCCGCCGCGATCCCGTGCGCTGAAGATCACCCGGTAAGCCCCGCGTGCCTTCGGCCGCCAGGTCCATGTACGGCGCACCCCTTGCTTGACCCAGCCGAGCGTGGACCTGGTGACCGTCCGTCCGAGCGCGTCGGTCACCGTCGCCGTCACCTTGATCGTCTGACTGTCGGCGTCGCGGACCACGAGACCCACCCGTGCGTTCCCGGGGCGCTTCACCGTGACGACCGGCGG
>JAAYBE010000195.1 GCA_012719015.1 Actinomycetota bacterium | reverse complement strand
GTCAGGCCCGGCAGGACGCCGTAGAGAGGCGCGACCCACCCCCCGTAACCACCGAGCGGGAAGATCCGCAGCTGGTAGGCGAACGTGTACAGGAGCAGCATGCCGAGCACGAAGCTCGGCATGCTCAAAAAGAGCAGGCTCAGCACGGTGAACAGCCGGTCCCGGAACCCGTACTGCTTGAGCGCCGACACCATCCCGACCGGCACGCCGATGAGAAGCTCGAAGAGGATCCCGTACAACGCCACCATCACGGTGGCGGGGAAGCGCTCGAGGATCGACTGCGTGACAGGACGTTCGGTCACGTAGGAGTAGCCCGCGTTACCGTGCAGCAGGTCGCGCATGTAGCGCTCGTACTGCACATAGAGGGGCTTGTCGAGACCCTTGTCCTCGCGTACCCGCTGCAGCACCTCGGGTGTCGCATGCGGACCGGCGATGCTCTTGGCGGCGTCGCCTGGTACCGCGTAGGCGATCACGAACGTGATCAGACTCACGAAGAAGAGCACCACCACCGCCCACAACAACCTGCGGATGATGTACTTACCCATCGGTCCTCATGCTCCGCTGTCGTCCGACTGCCATCCCGACGCCTCGTCCGAGCCTCCCACGAAGCCTTGCCCTACTTCCTCCAGTAGCTGCCCAGGTCGATCATACGCACGGGGTGCAGGTAAAACCCGCCCACGTTCTGTGAGCACATCGTCGTCGTGATGCGCGAGTACAGCGGCGCGTATGCAGTGTCGGCGGCGATGATGTCCTGCATCTTCGAGAAGGCCTCGATGCGCGCCGCCGGGTCGGTCATCTTCTGCGCCTCAGAATAGGCCTTGTCGAGTTCCGGGCTCCACCAGAAACTGCTGTTCATGCCGCCCGGGACGGCGCTCGCCTTGGTGAAGAGCGGCCCGATCCAGCAGCTCGGATCCGGGTAGTCCATCCACCAGCCGAAAGAACCCATCGTGAGCGTCTTCGGTGTCGACTGCTGGACGTAGAAGGCGTTGTTGCCCATGGTCCGGAGCTCAGCCTCGATGCCGATCGCGGCCAGATCGGCCTGCACCGACTGCATGAGCTTGGGGTTGGGGTCGACGTTGTCGGTGTAGAGCTTGGTCTTGAAGCCGTTGGGGAACCCGGCGTCCGCCAGGATCTGCTTGGCCTTCTCCGGGTCGTAACCGTAGTACTTCTTGCCCTCGACGTGACCGGGCATTCCCGGTGGATAGAACTGGTAGAGCGCCACGGCCTGCCCGGCCTTCAGCTTGACCAGCTTGTCGCGGTCGACGGCCCATGCGATGGCCTCGCGCACTTTGGGGTTGTCGAAGGGCGGCATCCCGTTGTTGAGGAAGAGGTAGCTGATCGAGATCTCGGGCGCCGAATAGACGTAGTCCTTCCAGGTCGGATCGTTCTGCATGCGGGTCATGTCCGAAGGCGGAAGATCGTCGCCGAGCGCGTCGACCTCGCCCTGCTGCAGCTTGAGCAGCGCAGTCGAAGGATTGAACGAGAGCGCGAAGACCACTTCATCGAGATACGGCTTGCCCTCGTCCCAGTAGTTGGGGTTGCGCTTCAGCACGATCTCACGACCCGGCGTCCAGTGGTCGAACATGAAGCGCCCGGCGCCCAGTGGATGACGGTTGATCTTCTTGCCCCACTTCTCGACCCACCCCTTGTCGAGAACAGAGCAGAACGGCATGGTCAGGATGTGCAAGAAGGCGAGGTTCGGGCTCTTGAGCGTGATCTCGAGGGTGTGGGGGTCGAGCGCCTTGACGCCGCTGAGCTCCTTGGCCTTACCCGCAGCGAACTCCTCCGCCCCGACGATGTCCATGAAGAAGCTGCTGCCGGGCGACGGAGGTGTCGTCTTCGGGTCGATGATGCGACTGATCGTGTACACGAAGTCGTCGGCGGTGATCGGTCGATCCACCGGCGGCTGGAACTTGATGCCCTCTTTGAGATGGAAGGTGTAGGTGAGACCATCCTCCGAGAGGCCGCCGTTCTCGACCGAAGGCACCTCGGTCGCCAGGGCAGGCTCAAGCTGGGTGCCCTCTTCGCCCGGCTTGTCCGCGTACCGCAACAGCCCGGCGAAGATCTCCCACTCCACCGCCCAGTCGATGACGTTGTAGGCGATGGCGGGGTCGAGGCTCGAAGGCTCCGTGAGGTAGGAGACGACGAGCTTGCCGCCCTGCTTCGGCTGCTCCTCGGCCGCACCGCCGGTCCCGCCGCCGGACGTCTCCGCGGCCCCGCCACCGCAGGCGGCCAGCGCAAGCGCCAATGCGGCGACGAGCAGCGCTGCGATGACCGCCGCGGCCGCTCCTTTGCCTGGAAGTGCTCTCATGGGTCCTCCTGTCTTCTCCGGGACGATCCTGGTCGCCCCCTTCGGGATCCGGTTCACATCACCGCCGGCGCTGCTGCGGATCGAAGGCATCCCGCAGGCCGTCACCGACGAGGTTGAAGGCGAGCACGGTGATCATGATGGCGAGGCCCGGATAGATGACGAGATGAGGCGCCGAGAGATAATAAGACTGCCCCTCGCTGATCATCTGGCCCCACGACGGCGTCGGCGGTTGTACTCCGAGGCCGATGTAGCTGAGCGTCGACTCGAAGAGGATGGTCGTGGCGATGCCGAGGCTGGTGTAGACGATCACCACCGCCACAAGGTGCGGGAGGATGTGGCGGAAGAGGACGCGAGCGTTGGAACAGCCTGTGAGCCGGGCGGCGTCGACGAACTCCTTCTCGCGGATCGAGAGGACCTCGCCGTGGATCACGCGCGTCATCGGCGTCCAGTAGACGATGCCGATGACGAGGATCAGGATCCAGATGCTGGGCTTGAGCACGCTCACAAGAGCGATCGCCAACAGATAGATGGGAAAGGCCATCATCACGTCGGTGGCGCGCATCAGGAAGGTCTCGATGCCGCCGCGGAAGTAGCCGGCGGCGAGGCCGAAGACCACGCCCAGCACCAGGGCGAAGCCGTTGGCCAGCACGCCGATCACGAGCGAGACGCGAGCGCCGTAGATGATGCGGCTCAGCAGGTCGCGTCCCAAAGGGTCGGTCCCGAGCAGGAACTTCGCCGACGGACCCACGGGCTGGCCTTGCATCGTGATCCCGTCCTCGTACTGCATGGTGGGATCGTGCGGAGCGATCCAGGGGGCGAACACGGCCATCGCGATCAGCAGCAGGATCAGGACGGCGCCGACCACGGCGAACTTGTCGCGCCGGAAGCGCTGCCACACGTCCTGCCAGGTCGAGCGGTGCTCGATCTGGATGGCGTCGGGCGACCATCCGGCCGCCGCGGCGCGCGCCATCGCCTCGTCCGCTGCCGAGTACCCGCCGTCGCCTGCACCGGGGCGGTCCGGAGGAGCGCCGGTATCGGGAGGCCCGCCGGCGGCGAAGGAGCCGGTCATCCCGCCACCTCGGCGAGGTCGTCCTCCCCGGCCCTGATGCGAGGGTAGTCACTCTCGGTCACCAGGTGACAGGCGACGGAATGGCCGGGCCGCGCCTCACGCAGAGCCGGGTCCTCGCGATCACAGAGCCCCTTGCGCATCGCCGGGCAGCGCGTGTGGAAGTGGCAGCCGGGGGGCGGGTCGGCGGGACTCGGCACATCCCCCTGCAGCACGACGGCGCGGCGACGCTCCTCGGCCTCAGGGTCGGGGATCGGCACCGCGCTGAGCAGCGCCTGCGTGTAGGGATGCAGCGGCTCGCCGTACAACCCGGCGTTGGCGGCGAGCTCGACGACCCGCCCCAGATACATGACCGCGACCCGGTCGGAGATGTGCCGCACCACGGAGAGGTCGTGCGCGATGAACAGGTAAGTGAGGCCGAACTCGCGCTGCAGCGCCTGCAGCAGGTTGATGATCTGCGCCCGGATCGAGACGTCGAGGGCGCTGATCGGCTCGTCGCAGACGATGAAATTGGGCTCGACCGCGAGCGCGCGCGCGATACCGATGCGCTGTCGCTGGCCGCCGGAGAACTCGTGCGGGTAGCGGTTCTGCGTGTTGGGGTTGATTCCCACCGTCTGCAGCAACTCGCGCACGCGCTCGTGGCGCCCGGCGCGGTCGCGGAGACGGTGCACGAGCAGGGGCTCGCCGACGATGTCACCGACCGTCATCCGGCTGTTCAGGCTGGCGTAGGGGTCCTGGAAGATCATCTGCATGCGGCGGCGTTGGCGACGGAGGGCCCTGCCGCGCAGGTGGGCGAGGTCGGTGCCCTCGTAGAGCACGCGGCCGCGCGTCGGACGGATCAGCTGCAGGATCGCGCGCCCGGTGGTGGACTTGCCGCACCCCGACTCACCGACGAGACCCAGCGTCTCCCCCCTCTTCACCGTCAGGGAGACTCCGTCGACGGCGCGCACGGCGCCGACCGTGTGCCGGAAGACGATGCCGCTGGTGATGGGGAAGTGCACGGCGAGGTCGTCGACGGTGACGAGCGCGTCGCCGTCCACGTTGTCGCCCTCGCCGGCGCGGCCTGCGGGGGTGACGGCCACCGCGCTCATCCTCCGGCTCCCGGGGCGGCGCCTGCCGCCAGCTTCTCGTGATGGAAGCAGGCGCTCCACCGGCCGTCACCGGTCGGGAAGGGCGGCGGCGTCTCGCGCCAGCACACGTCGGTGTTGAGCCAGCAGCGCGGCGCGAACGAGCAGCCGGGCGGCAGATGCGAGAGATCGGGGGGCAGGCCCTCGATCGACTGCAGCTCGGTTGCACGCGGCCGGTCGAGTCGCGGCACGCTGCGCAGCAGACCGACCGTGTAAGGGTGGTGCGGGTGGTGGAAGAGCGGCTTCGCCGGCCCCTCCTCGACGATGCGCCCGGCGTACATGACGAGGATCCTGCGGCACATCCCGGCGACCACTCCGAGATCGTGGGTGATGACGATGACCGCCGCGCCGTACTCGTGCGATAGCTGCTTCATGAGGCGCAGGATCTGCGCCTGGATGGTCACGTCGAGGGCGGTGGTGGGCTCATCGGCGAGAAGCAGCTTGGGGTTGCACGAGAGGGCCATGGCGATCATCACCCGCTGGCGCATGCCGCCCGAGAACTGATGCGGGTAGTCCTTGATGCGTTCTGCGGCTTTGGGGATGCCCACCTTCTGCAGCATGTCGACGGCACGCGCGACGGCCGCATCGTGCGAGAGGCCCATGTGGATCTCGATGCCCTCGGTCATGAGGCGTTCGATCGAGAGCACCGGGTTCAGGCTCGTCACCGGGTCCTGGAAGATCATCGCGATGTCGCTGCCGCGCACCTCGCGGACCTCGCGCTCCTCGAGGGCGAGGAGGTCGCGGCCCTGGAACTCGATGCGCCCGCGCACAGAGGCATTGGGCGCCATGCGTGTCAGCCCCAGGATCGCCGTCGCCGTCACGCTCTTGCCGCACCCGGACTCGCCGACGAGCCCGACCAGCTCGCCCGGCGCGACCGAGAAGCTCACCTGGTCGACGGCGCGCACGGTCCCCTCCTGTGAGTCGAACTCCACGGAGAGGTCCGTGATGTCGAGAAGCTGAGCGGTCGCCACCCCCATAACGGCGGAGTCTACCGCCTGACGGGCGTGATTACGATACCGGGCGGCACGATTTCGGGCCCGGACCCCGTCGCGGACCGCGCTGTGCCGGCGGCCACGTCGACCACGACCCGGTGAGGCCGGCAGCCGACGCCGGCCGGCGCGGCCCGTCCTCAGGACGGCGACGCGGCGCCGCCGGGCACATCGGAGGGGGCGGCGGCTCCGGACGCAGCCTCCGGACCCTCCACGATATCGTCCAGGAGCTGGCTCACCTCGGCCCAGACACTGTCCCGGTGCGCCTGCAACTCCGCGGCGTCGTCCGTCCGCAGCTGCCGCTCGGCCTTCACCAGCAGCACCCCCGCGTCGACCAGCTTGCCGAGGATGCTGATCACGGTGATCTCCTCGAGTCCGCTCGCCTGCATCACCTCTTTTGCGGTCCGCGTCCCGTCGGCGTGCAGAAGCACGATGAACTCGTCGCGACCCATGGGCAGCGGGTTGCGGGGCAGCGAGTTGTAGTCGCCGTTGCGGACGAGCACCGTGGACGGCTGACCGAGCATCTCGACGGCGAAGCAGTACTCTCC
>JAAYBE010000194.1 GCA_012719015.1 Actinomycetota bacterium | reverse complement strand
TCGGGCTCCTGCTGGGCTGGCGGAGGTCCAATGTGACAGGGCTCACCGACCCGGTCGCCGTGGTCGAGACCCTGATCGGTGACTCCCTCGCCCTGCTCGCCGTGCCCCAGCTCCGGGAACGGTCGCGGGGCGTCCTCGCGGACCTCGGCGCCGGCGCCGGCATCCCGGGGATCCCGCTTGCGGTGGCGTTGCCGGAGGTCGGCATGACGCTGGTGGAGTCCGTCGCCCGGAAGTGTATGTTCCTCGAGGCGGCGGTGGCGGCGGCCGGGCTCACGGGACGCGCGAGCGTGGTGTGTTCACGCAGCGAGCGGTACGCGGCGGAGGGCGCGCCGGGGCGGGAGGCTCACGATGTGGTCCTCGCGCGTGCCGTGGCGCGGCTGCCCGTGCTCGTGGAGCTGGCGGCGCCGCTGCTCGCGACAGGCGGCGTGCTTCTGGCCAGCAAGACGCGGGCCGCCCTGGACGTGGAGAGCGCCGCCGCGGCCGCCGCGGCGGCGCGCTGCGGCCTCAGCCCAGAGTCGCCGGTGCCGCTCCCGGCCTCTCCGTTGGACGACGCCGTCTGTGTCGTGTTCCGCAAGACCGGGGCCACGCCCCCGTGGATCCCGCGGCGCGAGGGCGTGGCCGGCAAACGGCCGCTCGGGCGCTGACCGGGCCGTCCCCGGGTCACGCGCGGAAGCCCGTCCGGGTCCTCGAGCAAGGGACCGCGTCTGCTAGTATCGATGCTCCGCGAAAGGAGCCCGGTGACGCGCGTCATCGCCGTGACGAACCAGAAAGGCGGCGTCGGCAAGACCACGACCGCCGTCAACCTCGCCGCCTGTCTCGCCGACGCAGGGCTCGACGTCCTTCTGCTGGACATGGACCCGCAGGCCAATGCCTCCGCCGGCCTGGGTGTACGCGCCGAGGACCCGCGGCTGACCAGCTACGGCGTGCTCGGCGGGGCCGCGGGGATCGCGGAGGCGGTCGTGGCCACGCCCGTGGAGCATCTTGCCCTGGTGCCGGCCTGTGCCGACCTTGCCGGCGCCGTGACGGAGCTGGCCGGAGCCGACGGCAACGAGTACGTCCTCGAGTACGCGCTCGCGGGTCACCTCGCGAGCTACGACTTCGTGTTCATCGACTGCCCGCCGTCGCTCGGCGTGCTCACCATCAACGCGCTGGTCGCTGCGCGTGAGGTGCTGGTCCCGGTGCAGGCCGAGTATTACGCGCTCGAGGGGCTGGCGGCGCTCCTTCGGACGATCGGACTGGTGCAGGAGCACCTCAATCCGGGACTGACGATCCTCGGGGTGGTGGTGACCATGTACGACGGCCGCACACGTCTCGGCCGCGAGGTCGCCGGCGAGGTGCGCGAGCATCTGGGCGCGCACGTCTTCGAGACGGTCGTCCCCCGCAACGTCAGGCTGAGCGAGGCCCCCAGCCATGGGCTTCCCATCTCGCGCTATGATGCGACCTGTGCCGGCAGCGACGCCTACTTCGATCTCGCCAAGGAGGTCGTCTCCCGTGACTGACGCGCGCGATCCCGAAACCGTCGACCGTCAAACCGGCCGCCCCACGGCCGGGAGGAAGGCCCTGGGCAAGGGGCTCGGGGCGCTCATCGGTGAGAGTCGTGCGGCTCTGGGGCGCTCGGGGTCGGTGCCGACGCTGAACGAGGGGCGGCTGCGCGAGCTGCTGTTGTCGGACATCGACGTGAACCCGCGGCAGCCGCGCCGGGCGTTTTCCGACGACGAGCTCCAGGATCTCGCCGACTCCATCAGGGCTCTCGGCGTCGTCCAGCCGGTCGTGGTACGCCCGGTGCACGAGGGGGGCCGCGCCGGAGGTGGCGCACCCGCCGCGGCGGGCGTGCGTTTCGAGCTCATCGCCGGCGAGCGCCGGTTACGGGCAGCTCGGCTCGCCGGCCTCGAGTACGTCCCCGCTCTCGTGCGACCGGCCGACGAGGTGGCCTCGCTGGAGATCGCCCTCGCCGAGAACGTGGCGCGCGAGGACCTGAATCCCATCGAAGAGGCGCTGGCGTACGCATCCCTCGTGGACGAGTTCGGTCTCACCCATGAGCGTATCTCCGAGCTGGTCGGGCGCAGCCGGGTGGCGGTGACCAACCTGCTGCGCCTGCTCGACCTGCCCGACGAAGTCCAGGCGCTGATCGAACACGGCGACCTCAGCGAAGGCCACGGACGTGCACTGCTGGCTCTGCAGGACCACGGGGAACGGCGCAGGGTCGCGCGTCTCGCCGTGAGCGAGGGTCTCACGGTGCGTCAGGTCGAGGCGCTGGTGCGCAAGTCGGCCGCCGGCAGGCCGCAGGAGCCGGAGACGCCGGCGAGGCCCACTCCCCAGTTCGCGGAACTGGCCGACGAGCTTTACGGGTTGCTCGGGGCGCCGGTGCGCATCCGCAGCGGGAAGCGCGGCGGCTCCATCAGGATCGGTTTCAAGGACGCTGCGGAACTGCAGCGGCTCATCGAGGTGCTCCGCGGGCTCGGCTGACCGGTCGTCGCCCACAGGGGCGAGCGTCAGTGCAGGCGGCGACGGCCGATGACCATGTCGTCGGTATCGGGCGTGAGAGTGACCGCGGGCGTCGGCGTCGTCTCCACGGGCGGCGTCGGGGCGACCGCCGGCGGCGTGGCGACGTCCGGCGTGGGCGTCGCTCCCGGGACCGGTGTGGAGCCGCCCGGCGCCGCGTGGCCCTCGGGGACGTACACGACAGTCCCGTCGGCCAGCCTGTAGAACGACCCGATCAAGGTGCCCACCCCGGAGACCTCGAGGCCGGACTCCAGGTCGAGCTTGCTGATGGAATCACCCTCTTTGACGACCACCTGCATCTCGGGGGAGCCGGGGTTGGTGACGATCGTCATGTTCTCGCTGGTGAGCAGGCCGCTCACTCCCGCCGCAGCGAGCGCCGCCACGAGGAACCCCACGGCGAGCACGATGGCGACGTCGAAGAGGTTGACGATGCCGTCGAGCGGGTCGCCGTTGCGGTCGGCGGTCCCGACCCTGCGCCGCCGCATGTAGCGCAGCCCGGATCCGGGGGCGCCGAGGACGGTGCCGAGGTTCTGCAGCCGGGAGTGGTCTTCGTCGGCAGGCATGGCCGTTCAGCGTCGACCGGGCGGACCGCCGGCCCCGCGCGACGTCGGGCCGTCGGTGCTCTCGGGGTCGACGGGACCCAGGCTCGCGAACGGATCCTCCTCGCGTGACCAGTCCATGACGGGGTCGTCGAACGTGAGACCGTCGCCGGCCTCGTCCGTGGCTGCTGCGACCTGCCCGAACGACGAGGGGTGCGCCGGCGTCGCCTCGATCCTGTCGCCGTCGCCCGTGGCGGGCGGGGCGGCGACCGGCAACAGCGGCTCGTCCGGCGTCGCCGGCAGAGCCGCGACCGCGGCGCGCACGGCATCCTCCTCCGCGACCACGTACTCGACCGGCGGCTCGGTGTCCCAGACGCCGGTCCGGGAGAGCCGGCGTCCTGAGCGCAGCCGGACGTCGGATCCCTCCAGGAGCTCGAGCAGGTACTCCATGTCCGAGATGTCCTGGGAGTACAAGCGGTCGCGGACGATGCTGACGAGGAACGCGAGCCCGCCGATGAGCAGGCCGATGACGGTGACCGAGAACGCGGTCACGAGGTTGTCCGACAGGGCCTGGATGTCACCACCCGCCAGCCCCACGAGAGCCGGGGACAGTGGGATGAGGGTGCCCATGAGGCCGAGCATCGGACCCACGCGCACGAGGATGCGCGTCCGCTCGAGCCGCTTGATGGTGTAGAACTCGTACTCCTGCAGCAGCTTGAGGGGCTTCGCGGCGAGCCGCTCGGTCTGGTAGTTACGGATCAGGTCGTAGAGGAAGCGGACCACGACCAGCGAGTGGTTGTTCTCCTGCAGGTAGCGGTAAGCAGTCCGTGGCTTGCCGTCGCGGAAGGCCTTGCGCGCGCGAAGGGCGCGGGTCTCCAGGGCGTCGAGGTCGCGGTAGCGGAAGCGCAACCACAGCTCATAGAGCAGCACGCCCAGCTCGACCAGCACCCAGACCAGACACAGGACCGCCGCCACGAGGACGGGCCAGAGCAGGATCCTGGCGATGTCGTAGACCAGTGTCTGCAGATCGTTCATGTTCCGCTCACTCGCGTGAGGACGGACGGGCCAGGTCCTTCGATCTGGCCAGCGTCCGCTTGAACCGCTCCCACGCGCTGCCGCCGCCGGGCAGGACCTCGCCGCGGCTCGCTCCGCCCAGCAGCGCTTCCCGATGGTGCAGCAGAAGGTACGACACGACCACCCCGATGGGGAGCATGGCGAGGAGCGTACCACCCACGAACCCGGCCGCACTACCTCCCCCTCCCCCGGCGCCGGCAGGACTCGCCGAGACGCTCGGCGACGGCACGGGCGAGCCGGTGACGATCGGGCCCGCCGACGGCAGCGGGCTCAGGTACGGCGACGGTGCGTACGAGGGGTACGGCGTAGGCGAGGAGGGAGTGGCGGTGTAGTACGGCCGCGGCGTCGAGGTCCGCGGAGGGCGCGACGTCGGCAGGACGGGGCCGGGGCGGTAGGTGGGTCGCGGCGTCGGCGCGGGGCCCGGCCGCGGTACGGTGGGAGCGGCCACGGTGAACTTGCGCTCCACCGCCTTGACGTTGCCGGCCTGGTCACGCAGCTCGATCTTGTAGGTATGACTCCCGTTGGGGACGTTCTTGAGGAGCAGGTGGAGTCCATACTTGCCGATCGTGGCGGGCTTGCTGCGGTTCACCCCGTCCACGTAGAGACGGCAGGCCGCCGGGGCGATCCCGGTCCCTTTGGGATAGCGGTCGGTGTAGGTGGACCGGATCAGCACGACGTGCGACGTGAACCTGGCTCCGTTCTTGGGGGAGACGGTGCGGAACTGCGGTCGGGACACGAACGGCTTCTCGGCCGTGCCGATGTTGCGGGGGTAGGCGGCGAAGCTCTTGCGTCGCAGCGCCGTCAGCGCCCAGCTGGTCACGGCAAGCGGACGGGAGCGCTCGTGGACGGTGAGCTTGTAGGCCCCGTTCTTGAGCTGGAGCGCGGTCAATGCTGCGATCGGCGTGTTGGTGGCGGCATAGGTCGGCGCGGCCGCCCAGGATCTGTCGTCGGGGCGTTCGCCGAGGGCGAGGATGGCCTGGATGGCGGCCGCAGTCGCCTCCGCATTGGTCCGCCCGCCCGCTGAGCGCGGGAACCCGCCGTCAGCGTTCTGGTGGTCCCTGAGGAACTGCCGCGCCGCCGCCGGGTCCCACGTGAGGCCGTCGGCGCGCGCGGTCAGCGCCTGGATCGCCAGCGCGGTGTCAAGGCAGTCGGGGCTCTTGCCCGGTTCGGCGGGAAACCCGCCACCGGCCCGTTGCTGGGTGGCCAGCCATGTGCGGGCGAGCCTGTACCGCTCACCATCGGTGGCGTTGAAGTTGTACATGGCGAGCACCGCCCATGAGGTCGTGTGCACGGCGTCGAAGCCGCGCGTCGAGCTCGAGGGTGAGAAGCTGCCCCTGGTGGGCGAGCCGTCGGTCATGTCCTGGTAGGCGTACAGCTTGGCGAGGAGGTCGACCTGCGGGGTGCCCGCCACGAAGACCCGCTCCCGCCGGCCCACGGCGACGTAGGCGAGGATCATGCGGGCGTAGTAGACGGGGGCGTTGTCGACCGCTGCGCTGGTGGCGGCCGATTCGTGGTTGGTCGCCTGGAGGAAGTCGAAGGGGTTCTTGCCCTTGCGTGTCCAGGCGCTCGAGCCCATGCGCTCGCCGCTCGCCACCGCACCGAGGACGGCCCACGCGGTGTTGGCGGGCGTCGCGAAACCGCCCTTGTCGCCCTGGCGCGAGTGAAGGTAGTCGAGCCCTCGCGTCACTCTGCCCGGACGGTCGTCGGCGGCCCTTCGAGCGGCGGTGACGCTGGCGGCGAACGAGACCGCGATGAGCGCCGCCGCGGCCACTCCGAGCCGGATTCTCCTGCTCATCTGCATCGTCGCTCCATGCTACCAAGCGCTCAGTGGCCCCGCCAGCACGGAGTGCCCCCCGGCGGGGCCCAAGCTCGACTGACGTGGTGACGTGGCAGGTCGGTGCGGTGTTCACGGGCGCCGCGCCTCGTCCCGCCTCCCATGGTCAGTGGCGTCGGGGCAGACGGGTCGCGTGCGGCGGCCGTCGCGGCGGGGCCTGCGATCGACGACGACGATGTATCCTAGCGGGACGTATGGACGGCCTGCTCTCACTCGTGATCCCGGTCTACAACGAGGCGGAGAGCCTCGGTCCCCTCGTCGACGAGATCGACGAGGGGCTCGCGGCTCACGAGGGTCCGTACGAGATCGTCTTCGTCGACGACGGGTCCGGTGACCGGTCGTTCGAGGTCATGCAGGGGCTCGTCGAGAAGAGGGACGACGTACGCGTCGTCAGGCTGCGGCGCAACTTCGGCAAGGCGACGGCGTTGTCGCACGGTTTCGCCGCCGCCCGTGGCGACATCATCGTCACCATGGACGGCGACCGCCAGGACGATCCCGCCGAGATCCCCGGTCTCATGGCGCCTCTCTCGCGCGGGTACGATCTCGTCTCGGGCTGGAAGCAGCGCCGCCAGGATCCCCTCAACAAGACGCTGCCTTCACGGTTCTTCAACTGGACCGTGCGGACGGCGTCGGGCATCCCGCTGCACGACTTCAACTGCGGCCTCAAGGCGTACCGGCGCGACGTCACCGAGACGATCTCGGTGTATGGCGAGCTGCATCGCTACATCCCGGTCGTGGCCGCCCAGGCGGGGTTCCGGGTCACCGAGGTCAAAGTGAACCACCGGCGCCGCACCGCGGGCAGGTCCAAGTACGGCTGGCGGCGTTACATGCGGGGCTACCTCGATCTCCTCACCGTCCTCTTCCTGGGGCGCTACCAGCACCGTCCTCAACACCTCTTCGGAGGGCTCGGAACGCTGCTCGCCGTCATCGGTGTGATCATCGAGCTGTACCTGACCGTCGAGAAGCTCGTCTTCGGCGAGCCCATCGGCCAGCGACCGCTTCTCCTGCTCGGGGCCCTTCTCATCATCGTCGGCATCCAGCTCCTCAGTCTGGGCCTGGTCGGCGAGCTCATCGCCAACTCGCGTGCCCGCCGCGGACCGGACCCCGCGCAGATCCGCGCCGTGCTCGAGCCGGCCGACGTCGGGAGGGCGCCGTCCCCGGGGCGGCGCCGGGACGGGGGCGCCGCCGGAGTCGCCGCGTCGCCGTGATCCGATCCATCGCGTACTTCGGGACGTACGACCCGGACTATCCGCGCAATGCCGTGCTCCTCGCGGGTCTGCGGGAGCACGGCGTCGAGGTCCACGAATTCCGCGCCCCGCTGCCGGCGCTGAGCGCTGCGGACATGACCGGCGCGTGTGGCACGGCGCGTATGGCGATCGGAGTGGCGGCCGCCCATGCACGCCTGGTCGCGCAGCATCGTCCATGCCTGCGGGTGGACGCGGTCGTCGTCGGGTATCCGGGCCACTTCCTGGTGCCCGCCGGTCGTCTCGTGGCCGCATGGCGTCGCGCCCGTCTGGTTTTCGACCCCCTGGTGTCCCTGTTCGACACGTTCGCCGACGACCGCGCCCTCGTGCGCCGCGGCGGCGTCAAGGCGACGGCGATCCGTGCCGTCGACGAGGTCGCGTTCGGGTTGCCGGACCTCGTGCTCGCCGACACGTGGTCGCACGGCAGCTACTACCAGGAGGAGTTCGGCCTCGCGCGGGGGCGTGTCGCGGTGGTGCCCGTCGGCGCGTTGCCGGAGCCGCGCGCCCGTGGATCCGCCCGTCGGCTCGCACCCGACGAGCCGCTCACCGTCCTGCAGTACGGCAAGTGGAGCCCGCTGCACGGCGCGGACGTGGTCCTCGCCGCAGCCGAGCGGTTGCGCGCCGACCCGGTCCGCTTCGTGCTCGTCGGCGAGGGGCAGCTCTCGCGGCCGCTGCGTGCCACGCTCGCGGCCCGGCGACTGACCAACGTCTGCTGGCTCGGCCGGCTCCCCGCCCGCGAGCTGCGCGCGCACACGCTGGCGGCGGACGTGTGCCTCGGCGTCTTCGGCCTCTCGGAGAAGGCCGCCCGGGTCATACCCAACAAAGTCTACGATGCGCTGGCCTGTGGGCGGCCTGTGATCACTGCGGACTCCGACGGCGCCCGTGAGTGGTTGCGTGACGGCGAGAGCGCGGTACTCACGCCGGCCGGCGACGCCGCCGCGCTGGCCGACGCGCTGCGTCGGCTCCTGGACGCGGACGTCCGCGCCCGGCTCGGCGAGGCCGGTCTGGCGCTCTATCGGCGGGCCTTCACGCCCGCCGCTGTCGCCGCCCGCCTGCTCGCCGCGCTGGAGGACTCGTGACGGGCGACCGCGAGCACGGCGGCTCTGCGCGGGCGGACCGGGCGCTGCGGACTCCGCCCTCCGGCGCGTCAGACGCGGGCGGCGGTCCCGACGCGGACCCACGGCGCGCGGGGCGGCAGGCCTCCCGACGCCGCCGCGCGGCCGCCCGCGTGGCGCAGGCCGCGATCGTCGCGGCGAGCGCCTACTTCCTGGCCGCCTACCTGGCGCGCTCCTGGGGCAGCATCCAGGGGTTCGACTGGCGGCTCGACCTGCGTTGGCTGGTCGCCTCCGGTCTGGTCTTCCTCGCCTACTACTTCGCCCAGGCGGGTTTCTGGTGGCTTCTGCTGCGCGGCTGCGGCGTGCGCAGCCCCTTCTGGCCGGCGGCTTCGGTATGGGGCAAGTCCATCCTCGCGCGGTACGTCCCCGGCAACGTCTTCATGTTCGTCGGACGCGCCTGGATGAGCCACTCGCAGGGCCACGCCGTGGAGCGGGTCACGGCGGCGATGCTGTACGAGCAGGCGCTCGGCGTCTGCGGGGCGCTGCTCGCCGTCGCGGCTCTCTTCCCCTTCTGGGAGTACCGGCCCGGGGCCACTGCGCTCAGCCTGCTCGCGCTCCCCCTTCTGGTGGCGCTCATGCACCCGCGCGTGTTCCGGCCGCTGGCCGACCGCGTCCTGCGTCTCGCCCGCCGCCCGCCGCTCGAGATCGTCGTCGGCTTCCGCGCCGTGCTGGTCCTGCTCTGCCTGTTCGTGGCGGACTGGTTCGTGGGCGGACTGGGCGCCTGGATGCTCGCCCGCGCCGTCACGGGCCTCGGCGCGGACGCGCTGCCGGTCGTGATCGTCGCTCACGCGCTCGCCTACGTCGCCGGCATGGCGGCGTTCTTCGTCCCCAGCGGCATCGGCGTGCGCGAGGCGGTCCTCACCGCCTCGCTCTCCCGGGCGCTCCCCGGGGGAGTTGCGCTCACATGGGCGCTGTTCCTGAGGCTGTGGGTCACGCTGGTGGAGCTGCTCTTCGTGGCGCTGGTGGCGGCGGCCGACGCTGTACTGAGAAGGAGGGCGGCGGGATGAGCGACCGCCGGAGGCGACGGGCGGCAGGCGGGAGTCGCCGCGCCGCCGGCCCGCCCGTTCCGGTGCCGGTCGAGGGACCGGATGAGATGCAGACGAAGAGCCTGCTGCGCCGCCGGGCTCTTTACGTGATCGGCGGCGCCATCCTGTTCGCCATCGTCTACTCGTTGCTCTCGTGGCTCAAGTACAGGGCCTACATGGACGCCCGGTTCGATCTCGGCAACATGGTGCAGGCCGTGTACAACACGGCGCACGGCCGCTTCCTCGAGATCACGAGCGGCGACGCGCAGCCGCGGCAGATGTCGCGGCTCGGCTCCCACGTCGACCCCGTCCTCGCGCTGTTCGCGCTCCCCTGGCTGGTGTGGCCGAGCCCGGTGATGCTCCTCGTGGGGCAGGCTGTGGTCGTGGCGACGGGTGCGTGGCCGTCTTTCAGGCTGGGCGTGCGGATCACCCGCGACCCGGACGCCTCCGCCCTCCTCGCCGGCGCTTACCTCCTCTACCCCGCGCTGGGGTTCCTGGTGCTCAACGAGTTCCACCCGGTCGCGCTCGCGACCCCGCTGCTCCTGTGGGCGTTCCTCTGGCTGGAGGAGGGGCGATGGACCCGCGCCGCGGTCGTTCTGGTCCTGGCGGCGGCGTGCAAGGAGACGGTACCGCTGGTGATCGCCCTGATGGGCGCGTACTTCGCTGTCCGCAAACGCTCGCTCTGGCCGCTCCTCGTCACTTCGGCCGGTGCGGCCTGGTTCGTGGTCGCGGTGTGGGTCGTGATCCCGCACTACAGCGGCGACCAGAGCGCCTTCATCGCCCGTTATGGGGAGTACGGCAGCGGTGCCGGCGAAGTGGTCAAGACCGCGCTCTCGCGGCCTGATCAGACGATCGCGGACCTTCTCTCGGCGTCCAACCTCCGCTACTGGCTGCGGCTGCTGTGGCCGCTCGGGTTCACCCCGCTGCTCAGTCCGCTCACGCTGCTGATCACGCTGCCCGAGCTCGTCTTGAACGCGCTCTCGACCACCGTGTACCAGCGCCGCATCGAGTTCCACTACACGGCGCTCGAGATCCCCTTCCTGTTCGCCGCCGCCGTTCTGGGCGTCACGCGCCTCTGGCGCCGGCTCGGCGGAGCGTCGCGGAAGACGGCCGGGCTCATGCGCGGCGAGCGTGTCCGACGCTCCACGCTCGCCCTCGCCGTTCTGCTCTGCGCACTCGCCGGCAACTACTTCCTGGGGCCGCTCCCGTTCTCCCTGCCCGGCGCGGCCTACCGCGGTGGCCACTACGCGAGGACGGCGCACGCGGCCGCATTGGACGAGGCCGTCGCCCTCATCCCGGACGGAGCCAGGGTGTCGGCCAACAACAACGCCGGGGCGCAGCTCGCCGCCCGCAGGGTCGCCTACGTCTTCCCCTTCTACGCCGACGCCGAGTGGGTGATCGTCGATCAGAAACGCCCGTTCGTCTTCGACAAGGAGGACGCGGCGCAGCACTCGCTGGCCCTGGGGCGGCTGGTGATGGACCCCCGGTTCGTCTCCGTCTACGCCAAAGACGGGGTCCTGCTGTTCAAGAGGGTCGGCGTTGACGACGGCGCGGGAGCGTCGGGTGCCGCGTCGCCGGACGCCGCGGCGCGTCGCTCGTTCACGAGACCCAGCTGAACACGGCGAACTTCGCCGTGAACGCGATCAGCAGCAGCACCCCGACGGCGACCACGACCCTGTGCGCGCGCGGACGGTCCCGCGTGAAGAGAGC
>JAAYBE010000193.1 GCA_012719015.1 Actinomycetota bacterium | reverse complement strand
TGGTAGCAAGTGGCGGGGTTGACGCCGATGGCGGCCTCGATCTCGCTGGCGAGGGAGGAAAGGGTGCTGGTCGTCATCGTAGCGACTGGTCCTTCCGGCGCGGCCGGACAACCGGTCGGCTGCCCGGCGCAGCCTGTCGAGCGAGGGGGCGAATGACGCCCCTCAAGTGTAGTGGCAGCGAGGAACGCCGGGCAACCCGCCAAGACGGACGAAACGGGGCGGCGTGTTGCACCGTTTGGCGCCGCCGCCCGCTCCCGTCGAGGGGACTCACGGGCTCGTCGAGGTCTCCAGCGCGGGTCCGGCGCCGGGGGCCCAGACGGGCGACAAGGCATCCTTCACCAGTGCCTGTGAGTCGCCCCCGGTGGCGGGCATGAGGTAGATGCTCCCGGTGCGATACTTCTCCTGGTCCCACTCCGCCCATGCGATGGTCTGCCCGTCGGGCGACCACGAGAGGTCCTGGACCATGGTGTCGTCGTAACGCGCCAGGACCTCTGTGGAGCCGGTCCGGGTGTCGAACGCCCAGAAGACCGCCGGCCCGAGCCCCGAACTGCTGGACGGGTCGAGCGTGTGCCCGGTGAAGACCACCCGGACTCCCTCCGGGTCCCAGGCACATCCCGCCGGGACCTGCGTCCTCTTGGCGGCCATGAGGGTGGAGCCGTCGGCTCCGATCACGGTGTAGCTGGTCGAGACGTCGCTGCCGGCGCTGTGGTAGATCAGCGCGGCGCCGCTCGGCGAGAGCAGCGGCCCGTCGAAGGCGCGTGCGTCCACCTCGAAGGAGGCTTCGTTCTCGCCGAGCAGGGTCAGCTCGCCCGAATCACGGTCCAGCAGCCAGAGGCGTTCGTCGGCGCTGACCGCGCCTTCGTCGCCGGTCCTCACGTCGGAGTAGCTGACGAAGGCCACTGCGGTCCCGTCGCGCGAGGCGCTGACGGCGACACCTGCGAGCGGGCCTCCATCGGCGTCGGGGAGTGGAGCGATACCCTCATGCTCCACATCGTAGACGAGGAAGTGGGCGTTCTGGCCGGGTTGTCCCGGGGACTCCTTGAACCCCGCCACGAGGAGCTCGGTGGGCGAGAGCCAGGCGATGCTGTCGACGGCGACCACGGCGGGCATCTTCGCCGTCGCCTGCCGGGCGTCGCCGGTCGAGGTCCGGAACAGCCAGAGCTCGCTCCGTCTCTCAGTGCCGGCGACGCACGCCAGCCACGCGCCGTCGGGCGAGTAGGCGATGCGCGAGATCCTGCGGCCGCTGAAGCGACCCAACGGCGTCACCGTCCCGTCGGCGTCGATCGCGGCCAGTCGGTCGGCCCTCGGTCCGACCGCTCCGGCGAGATAGCTCACCACCTCGGTCGCCGGCGAGACGGCCACGGTCGGCTCCACGACCGGTCCTTCCGTCTCGCCACGGCTTCCGTCGCCGAGGGTGAAGTACACGGTGGCGGCCGTCGCGGCCGCGGCGAGGGCGACCGCGACGACGATCACGGCGAGCCAGGCACGCGAGTGCCCTCCGTGCCCTCCGCCGTCCGCTTCCGTCGTCGGGGGCGGTTGCGCGGCCGGGGGCGGCGCAGGCGGCGCAGGCCGGGCCTGGGAGAGCGATGCGCCGCAGCCCTGGCAGAAGCTCGCGTCGTCATCGTTGGCGCGTCCACACGTGCGGCAGATCCGGGCCACCTTCCCCTCCATGGACCGTAGGGCCTCCTGCAGCGCATCGTAGCGGTTCGGCGGGCCGCGCGACAGGGGTATTTCCCGGAGCGCGGCCCGCCCGCGGTGGTCCTGCGGCTGCCCGACGGTCCCGGCCGCAGGGCCCGCCGCGAGCTCAGAAGGGTCCGGGACCGGTGTACGGGTTGAGCGAGGCGTCGGGTTCGTCGTAGATGCCCCACACCTTCTTGACCGGAGTGAGGTTCTTCCAGGAGCCCACGCTGCCCTTGGGTGTGACCAGGATGTCGCCAGGGCCGGCGACGTGGCGGTTGCCGTCGTCGTCCACGATCTCGACCTCGCCCTCGATGATGTAGGCGATCTCGTGGTACGGGCGCTCGAAGCGGCGATGCTGGGCGTCGCGCCTCCACAGCCCGAAGCTGAACCTGTCGTCGACGGACGCCGCGCAGACGCATTCCTCCCCCGGCGGGTCCGTGTCTCCGGACGTCGGCATCGCTTCTTCCCAGACGACCTCATCGGATTTGATGATGCGGATCCTGGTATCGCTCAGATCGCCCATGTCCCCTCCTGATGGTCCGCCGCGCAACAGTACAGACGGCAGGCCCGCGGGCCGCCGCCGACCGTCCGGACCGTGCCGTCGGATCGCGGCGTCGCTCCGGCGCCGCCATTGTACGCCGCGAGGAGCCCGTTGTCGGCAGTCGGACCGGATCCCGGCGCGCCGGCACTCCCCCCTTTTCCGGCGACGGCGCTCCGGATACGCTTGCGCGGGAGCGGCGGCACCTGACGGAGATGGAGGCGGTGTGGATCGTCGCATCAGACGCGCGAGGGGGATCCGCGCATTCGGAGCGATCCTGGCGGGTGTGGCGTTGTCGGCCGCCGCCTTGACGGCCTGCGCCGGTGGCGCCGACGAGAGCCCGGCGCATCCGTTCGGTCCTCCGCCCGAGGCGTCACCCGGGATCCACGCCTGGGCCGTCGGTGAGGCCGGCGGCCTGCTGGTCACCGCGGACGGCGGTGCGACCTGGTCACGGCAGCGGTTCTATCTGTCGCAGCGCGGCGTCGACGTCGCGTTCACGGATGTGGCCACGGGCTGGCTGGTCACCGACGGCGGCACGGTGCTCGCGACCACGGACGGCGGGGCCGAGTGGGCGGTGGTGAAGCAGACGGACCTCGCGGTCAAAGCTCTCGCGGCCAGCAGCGCCACCTGCGCCTGGGTCGTCGGCAGCGGGGCGGCCGCGGCCGGCGGGGACGTCGCGACCGTGCTACGTACCGCCGACGGTGGTGCGACGTGGCGGCGCACGCGCTTCGGCATGGCCCAGCTCACGGACGTGGTCTTCGCCGATGACCGCCATGGTCTGCTCCTCGCGCTGGACAGGATCTGGTCCACGACCGACGGAGGCAGGACCTGGAAGCTGCGCAAGACGGTGCCGATGACTGTCTTGACGAGCGTGACGATGACCGACGTCCGGCATGCTTGGGTCGCGGGCTGGGACACGCAGACCGGCGACCCGCTGGTCTTCACGAGTCGCGATGGCGGGGTGACCTGGCGTGCGCTCCGCCTCCGGGTGTCGCCGGCGGGACCCGGCGCCCTCCAGGCGAGGCAGATCGCCGCCGCCGCCGGACATCTGTGGGTCACCTGTCCGGCGGGTGTTCTCGCAAGCCGGGACGGGGGCAGGAGCTGGGAGCTGCAGCAGGTGCCTGCCGGCCGGCCGGCGGCGATCGCCGCCGCCGACGAGGCTCACGTGCTGGCGACCACGGAGACCCAGCCCATCCTCGCCAGCGTCGACGGGGGTGCGGTCTGGCTGGCCTTCGGTCGCGCGGATTTCCTCGAGCGCCCGCTCGTCGCCGTGGCCGCCGTCGCCGGCCCGGCGCAGTAGGCCGGCGCGCGCCTCCTCCTGTGCGTCAGGGTGGGGCCCGTCCGGTAGGATGACGTGATGACGACGCCCGCCGGCACCACGCAGCGCTCACGCCGCAAGGCGCTCGTCGCCGACGCCCTGCTCCTCAGCGTGGCCGTCTTCTGGGGCGGCAACTTCGTCTTCATCAAGGACGTGGTCGCGCGTACCAGCGCCCTCGCCGCCGGCAGCATCGTGGCCGGCACGCTGCTCTACCTGGTGCTCCGCTATGTCGTCGCCACCGGCGTCTTCGCCGTGCTTCGCCCGCGCAGCTGGCTCGGTTCCACGCGCGGCGACTGGATGCGCGGCGGCCTGCTCGGAGCCTTCTACCTGACCGCTCTCGTGCTGCAGACGATCGGCCTGCAGCGGACCTCGCCCGGCGTCAGCGGGTTCATCACGGGGATGAGCGTCGCCATGGTGCCGTTCCTCTACTGGGTCGTCGCCCGGCGTTCGCCCGGACGGTGGCAGATCGTCGGCGCCGTGGTCGCGACCGTCGGCCTCGGCGCCCTCAGCCTGCAGGGCGACTTCTCGATCCGCTGGGGTGACGCCATCACCCTGCTCGGCTCGTTGTTCTACGCGCTTCACATCATGACCACCGGGTTCTTCGCCCCCAGGGTGAGGCCGGCGACGCTCGCGCTCACCCAGATGGCCGTGTCCACCCTGGTCCTGGTGGTCGTCGCCCCGTTCGTGGTGCGGATCACGCTCGACCTGCCCTGGCAGGTCTGGGCGGCCGTGCTCTGGACCGCGGCCAGCGGGACGATCTACGCTTTCTTCATCCAGAGCTGGGCGCAGCGCTACACCACCTCGACACACGCGGCCATCCTGCTGGGGTTCGAGAGCGTGTTCGCGGCTCTGGCCGGTATCGCCGTCGGCATGGACGCGCTGACCTGGCGGCTGCTCGTGGGCGGCTCGCTCATGCTCTCCGGTGTGCTCATCGTCGAACTGCTGCCCGCCGGCGGGACGGTCGTCCCAGGGGCCGGGGCTCCGCCGGCGACCGTCGACAAGAGTCGGCCGACATGACGCCGCCCCGGCCGCCGTGGTCGGCGGCCGGGGCGGGTGGTCAGCGTGAGGCGTCCGGCCTCAGGCCTCGGCCTGGCCGGCGGCCTGCTCTGTGTAAAGGGTCGCCTCGTACTCTTCCGCGCGGGTCGCCTTCTTGCGGCCGGCGACTCCCCAGAAGGCCAGCCAGAGCAGAGGGAGTGCGCCGCCGAGGATGAACAGCAGGTCGCCCGGCATGCGGGCCCACTCGAAGATGACGTTGGTCGTGTTGCCGAGATAGTCGAGCGTCCGTGCATACCAGTAGCCGTCGGCCACCGAGTGGTAGAGCTGCAGGACGCCGAGCGGGAACAGGCTGGCGAACGCCATCCACGCGAGGCCGATGTTGAGCGACCAGAACGAGATGCGCGCGGCGCGGTCGGACCAGCGCTTCTCGGGCACCAGGTAACGCAGGCAGAACACCGCCAGCCCCGCGGCGAGCATGCCGTAGACGCCCATCATGGCGGTGTGCGCATGGTTGGCGGTCAGGCCGGTGCCGATCTCGAAGTAGCTGACGATCGGCAGGTTGATCAGGAACCCGAAGACGCCGGCGCCGAGGAAGTTCCAGAAGCCCACCGCGACCAGGAACATGACCGCCCAGTAGTGGGGGAAGCGGGTCGCGAAGCCGCCCATGTCGCGCACGCCGAGGCGCACGAAGCTCCAGCCCTCCACGGTGAGCAGCGTCAGGGGGACGACCTCCAGTGCGCTGAACATGGCGCCGAGCGCCATCGTGGCCGCCGGCGTACCGGAGAAGAAGAGGTGGTGCATCGTCCCGATCACGCCGCCCAGCGAGTAGATGATGATGTCGAGGTAGATGACCCGCAGCGCGGTGCGTTCCTTCACGACGCCCACGAGGACGAAGATGTACGCGACCACGGCGGTGGTGAAGAGTTCGAGGAAGTCCTCGACCCAGAGGTGCACCATCCAGAAGCGCCAGTAGTCGTTCATGGTGGTGTGCCCACCGGGGTGGGCCAACAGGGAGACCGCGTAGAAGGCCGGGATGGCGAGCGCCGCGTAAAGGAACAGCCAGGGCGTGTTGCCCAGGCTCTCGCCGGCGAGCCGCCGCCGCAGGCCGCGGATGATGATGATCACCCAGAAGACCAGGCCGACGACCAGCAGGGTCTGCCAGAAGCGTCCCAGGTCGACATACTCGAGACCCTGGTTGCCGACGTACTGCCAGAGCGAGCCGAGCCATCCGCGCTGGCCGGCGAACTCGCCGATCAGGCTTCCGAAGACCACCACCGCGAGCGCCCCGAGCAGGGCGTAGGAGAGCAGTCCCTGTCGCCGCGGCTCGCCCCGCGTGATCAGGGGGAGCAGGAAGATGCCCGCGGCGAGGAAGGACGTCGCCACCCAGAAGATGGTGAGCTGGACGTGCCAGGTCCGCGAGAGGTTGTACGGGATCAGGCGGCCGATGTCGAAGCCGAAGAACCCGGCGAGCTCGACGTGGTAGTGCTGCGTCAGTGCGCCGACGAGGGTCTGCAGCACGAAGAGCAGCGCCATGACGAGGAAGAACCAGCCGGTGGCCTTCTGCGCCGGAGTGATGACCACGCTGTCCGGAGGGCGGAAGTCGAGCCGCTGGTCCTCACGGCGGTGCCAGCCGAGCCAGTGGTAACGGCCGAAGATCGCCAGCATGAGGCCGGTACCGGCGATGAGCGCGATCAGCGAGAGCGTGCTCCACAGGATCGCATCGGCGGTCGGCGTGTTGCCGATCGATTCCTCGGAGGGCCAGTTGTTGGTGTAGGAGTAGCTCTGCCCGGGCCGGTCGGCCGCTGCGGCCCAGGCCGTCCAGGCGAAGAACGCCGTGAGCTGCTTGAGCTGGTCCGGGTCGGTGATCGCCTCGCGGCGCAGACCGAACCTGGTGGTGGGCTCGGAGAAGTACCCGGAGTAATAGCGCACGAGGTCGTCGAACGCCTCGCTCTGCCCGTCCGAGAAGGTGAGGGTGTCGGTCGTCTTGTCGTAGCGGTTCGTCTTCAGGTCCGCGGCGATCGCGCCGTCGACGGCGCCGCGTGGCCCGGCGTCGGCGCCTCCACCGTCGAACCGCGCCGGATCGGCGGCGGCGTCCGCGCCGTCGGCCCCGTCCGCCTTGGCTCGCATGACGGCGATCTGTCGATGCAGGTAGTCGGCGGTGTAATCGGGACCCAGATAGGCGCCGTGGCCGAAGACGCTTCCGTACTGCATGAGGCCGTTGCTGAGGAAGACCTCCTGGCCGGCGATCACGTCCGCCCTGGTGAACAGCGTCCGGCCCGAGCCGTCGACGACCCTGTCGGCCATCGGAGGCTGGCCGCGGTAGTTGAGGTAGCCGGCGAGTCCGAGGCCGAAGAAGCCGAGGACGAAGACGAACAACGCGACCTGGAGCCAGCGTCGCGAGAGGAGCATCGGGCGGCGCGGTCCCGCGTCGAGTCCACTCATGGTCCCTCCCCAAGAACGACATGACGACGTACGAATGCGGCGACGGTAGTCCGAGGTCCGGAGCGAGGCGTTGACAAAAGTCAACCAGCGCCGGGGTCTCCGCCCGGCGGCCTGCTATCCTGTGGGGACCGCGCCGCATCCCACCGGAGGCCACATGCCCGACCTGCCGTATGAAGACGTCGAGATCGAGGGCCACCTCATCGACTCGCTGATGATGCCGCAGATCATGGACGAGGTGATGGACCTCGAGGGGGAGTTCGAGATGCTCGCCTTCGAGGTCGGGCGGATGAAGGACGACCCGTCGCACGCCGTGATGCGCATCTACGGGCGCGACGCCGCCCACCTCGACGAGCTCCTGACGGCGATCACCGCGTTCGGCGTCGTCGCCGTCCGGCCCCAGGACGCCGTCCTCGAGGCGGCCGACATGGACGGCGTCCTCCCTGACGCCTTCTACTCGACCACCAACCTGCCCACCTTCGTGCGTGTCGGGGGGGAGTGGGTGCGGGTCGACCATCCCGAGATGGACTGCGGCATCCGCGTCGATCCTGCGGCCGGTCGTGCCGAGACCGTGGCGATGAACGACGTCCGGGCCGGCGACCTCTACGTCACCGGCCACCGCGGCATCCGGGTGCTGCCGCTGGAGCGGTCACGGGAGAGTCAGCCGTTCGAGTTCATGGCCAGCGCCGTGAGCTCGGAGAAGCCCAAGGCGCAGATCGTGCATGAGGTCGCGAACATCCTGCGCCAGGTCAGGGACGAGGGTCGCCTCACCATCGCGGTCGTCGGCCCGGCGGTGGTCCACACCGGCGCGGCGCCGCAGCTGGCCCGGCTCATCGAGACCGGCTACGTCGGGTGCGTCTTCGGCGGCAACGCCATCGCGACCCATGACATCGAGAGCAACCTGTTCGGGACGTCGCTCGGCATCAACCTCGCTTCGGGTGCGCCGGTCGCCGGCGGGCACGAGCACCACCTGCGCGCCATCAACACCATCCGGCGCGCCGGGGGGATCCGCGCCGCCGTGGACAAAGGCGTCCTCACCGGCGGCCTCATGTACACGCTCACGAAGACCGGCACGCCTTACGTGCTCGCCGGCAGCATCCGCGACGACGGCCCCATGCCCGAGGTGATCACCGACGTGATGCGGGCGCAGGCCGAGATGCGTCGCTATGCACAGCAGGCCGGCGCCTGTCTCATGCTCAGCACGATGCTGCACAGCATCGCGGTGGGCAACATGCTGCCCGCCAGCGTGCGCACGGTGTGCGCCGACATCAACCCTGCAGTCGTCACCAAGCTGGCCGACCGCGGCTCGTTCCAGGCCATCGGCATCGTCACCGACGTCGGCCTCTTCGTCGGGCAGCTGGCCGACGAGCTGGCGCGCTGAGCCGCCTCCGTCCCGGCGGGGCGGGCCGCTCCGGGCCCCGGATATACTTGGGCCAGCGCCACTGCTCGCCACGCCGTCACCGGAGGTGATCATGAAGCCCCGCCGCGTCTGCGACAACGTGTACCTGATCGGCGCCGTGGACTGGGATCGCAGGTTGTTCGACTCCCTCATCCCGCTGCCTCACGGCACCAGCTACAACGCCTACTTCGTCGCCGGCAGCGAGAAGAACGCGCTTCTCGACACGGTCGATCCGTCCAGGATCGGCACGCTCATGGCTCAGCTGGACGAGCTGCCCGCGCCCGACTACCTCGTCGTGCACCACGTGGAGCAGGATCACTCAGGCTGCCTGCCGGAGTTGCTGCAACGCTGTCCCGATCTCACCGTCATCTGCAGCGAGAAAGCCAGGTCCATGCTGGTCGAGCACCTGCATGTCGACGACGCCCGTTTCCGGGTGGTCGCCGACGGCGACACGCTGAGTCTCGGCGACAAGACGCTGACCTTCCTCTCCACGCCCTGGGTGCACTGGCCCGAGACCATGTGCACCTGGCTGGAGGAGGACAGACTCCTCTTCAGCTGTGACTTCTTCGGCTCGCACTTCGCCACCAACGACGTGTTCGCCGACAAGCATCAGGTCTACGACGGCGCCAAGCGCTACTACGCCGAGATCATGATGCCGTTCGCGACGCAGGTGCTGAAGAACGTCGAGAAGGTCGCTGCGTATCCCATCCGCGCCATCTGTCCGAGCCACGGTCCCGTCTACGACGAACCTGCGTTCATCATCGAGGCGTACAGGGACTGGGCCGGCGGCGAGCCGCAGAACATCGTCTGTCTGCCGTTCGTGAGCATGCACGGCAGCACGCTGCTGATGGTCGACCATCTCACGGCGGCGCTCACGGACCGCGGGGTCGCGGTCGAGCGCTTCGATCTCACGACGATGGACGCCGGCGAGGTCGCCAGCTCACTGGTGCACGCGGGCACCGTCGTCATCGGCACTCCGACGGTGCTCACCGGGCCGCACCCGCTGGCGATGTACGCCGCCGTGCTCGCCAACGCGCTCCGGCCCAGGGCCAAGTACGCCACCGTGATCGGGTCCTACGGCTGGGGCGGCAAGACGGTCGAGACGCTGGTGGGCCAGATGGCGAAGCTCAAGCTCGAGTACCTCGACCCGGTGCTGGTCAAGGGTCTGCCGCGGGCCGAGGACTACGCGCGGCTGGACGCACTGGCCGACACGATCGCCGAGAAGCACGAGGACCTCGCCCCCAGGAACTTCGCGGACCTCACGGTGTGCCGGACGGACCACTGAGTCCACCGGCGCGGCCGCGGACGACGACGCACGGTCGCGCTCCTCATCCCGCCCGCTCGCGCAGGTAGCGCTCCGCGATCTCCCGGAGCGTGGCACGGTCGAACGGGCCGCCGTGCCCCGGGTAGACCACGTCGACTTCGAGCCGGCGCAGGGCGTCCATGGTCCCCAGATAGGCGTCGACGTCGGACTCGGGCAGGGTGTCGATCAGCCTGCCGTCGTAGACGGCGTCGCCGGCGAGGAGCGCCCGTTCGGCGTGGTCGAGAAGCCCGATGCTCCCCGGAGTGTGTCCGGGCAGCTCGACCACTGTGAGCCGGCGGCCGCCGAGATCGATCTCGTCGCCGCCGCGTACGAGATGGGTCGGGGTGGTGCGCGTCGGCCTGAACGCGTAGGGGTCGAAGCCCATGTGCGGTACCGCGTCGACGAGCACCGGCGGCGGAGCGAAGCCCCCCTCTTCGAGGCGCTCCAGAAGCCTCGCCGGCCACGTCGCGGGGGCGAGCGACGCGAGGTCGCCCACCCCGGCGGCGAGGTCCCGGTCCGCCGGATGCAGCAGGCGGCGTTCGAACTCGTGGAGGCCGCCGATGTGGTCGACGTGGGCGTGCGTGCAGAGACCGACCATCTCGCGCGGGCGACCCGTGCGCGACAGTCGAGCGAGATAAGGCGTCAGGGGGGCGACGCCGTTGCCGCTGTCGACGACGAGGTCGCGGTCGCGTCCGCGGAGATACCAGATGCCGGCGCGCAGGAGCTCGCCCACGTGTGGCTCGGTGACAAGGGCCGTGTTCGCCGTGACCCAGGTGAGACTGAACCAACCGGCGGCGACCGGGAGCTGCGTGATGTGGTCCATGTCGTGGTCCTCTCCAGCCGGACGACGGTCACACGACCCGGCGCGCCGGCGGCGCCGCGGTCGAACGACGTGTCTTGTACACTGGCCGGGTGCTCACCATCCTCACAGGCCTGCTCTCGGCTCTCTCGTACGCGACCAGCGACATGTTCTCACAACGCGTCACCCGTGAGACGCGGGCGCTGACGCAGATGCTCTGGGTGGTGGGGGTGGGCACCGTCATCATCGTGCCGGTGGCCCTGTGGCTGCGCGGCCTGCCGGGACGCGAGCAATGGACCGGAGCCGCCCTCGCCGCGCTGGCGGGCGTGTTCTACTTCGGGGCCCTGCTGTGCCTGCTGCGCGGCCTTGAGGTGGGCGATCTCGGCCTCGTCTCGGCGCTGGTCTCGCTGCAGGGGGCGTACCTCGCGGTCAGTGTGATCCTGCTCGGCGAACCGGTCACCGGCCTCCTGGCAGCTGCGCTGGTGCTCTGCGTGTTCGGCGCCGTCCTCACTTCGCTCGAGGGACGCGCCCGGTCCACGCGCGGTGCGCCCTGGGCGTTCGCCGCAGGGCTGCTCTTCACCGGCGTGATGCTCTGCTACAACTACGGCGAGATCGACTGGCTGTCGCAGGCGGCGATCTCGCGCAGCGTCTCGCTGGCGGTCGCCCTGCCGGCCGCCCTGCTCACCGGCGGCGCGCACGTCCCCCGCGTCCTGCGCCCCCGCGCCCTCGGCGCCGGCGTGCTCGAGCTCTGTGGGCTGCTGCTGCTCACGATCACGTTCTCGCTCGGTCCGCCGACGGTGGCCGGCGTCACGACCACGCAGTTCGGCACCTTCGCCGTGTTCCTGGGGTTCGTCCTGCTCCACGAACGTCCGCGTCCCAACCAGTGGGCAGGTATCGCCTGTACGGTGACCGGGGTGAGCCTGCTGGCCGCCGTCGCCTGACCGGGCCGCGTGGCTCCGGCCCGACGACCCGCCGCCGGCGGCAGGGGCCACGCCGTCGCCCGCGCACGCCTTCCGCTAGACTGACCGGATGCTGACGGTGTTCTCCGGCCTGTTCTCCGCGCTTTCGTACGCGACCAGCGACATGTTCTCACAGCGGGTCACCCGTGAGACGCGGGCACTGACGCAGATGCTCTGGGTGCTGGTGCTCGGCGCGGCCGTTCTGGTGCCGGTGGCGCTCATCCTGCGCGGCGTGCCCGAAGAAGGAGAGAGGGTCGGCGCCGCCCTCGCCGCCCTTGCGGGCGTCCTGTACTTCGGCGCGTTCCTGTGCCTCCTGCGCGGGCTCGAGGTCGGTGATCTCGGCCTGATCTCGGCGCTCGTGTCCCTGGAAGGAGCCTATCTGGCCGTCAGTGTGATCCTTCTCGGCGAGCCGGTCACCCCGTTCTCGGCGGCGGCGCTCGCCCTCTGCGTGGTCGGCGCCGTGCTCGCCTCGCTGGAGGGACCGGCCCGCTCGACGCGTGGCGCGCCCTGGGCTTTGGCCTCCGGGATGCTGTTCACCGGCGTCATGCTCTGCTACAACTACGGCGAGATCGACTGGCTGTCGCAGGCGGCGATCTCGCGCGGCGTCTCGCTGCTGATCGCGCTGCCGGCGGCAGCGCTCACCGGCGGCGCGTACATCCCCCCCGGCTTGCGCCTGCGTGCGGTCGGCGCGGGTGCCCTGGAATTGTGCGGGTTGGTGGCGTTCACCATCACCTTCGCCCTCGGGCCGCCCGCGGTGGCTGGGGTGACGATCGCGCAGTCGGGTACGTTCGCGGTCGTCCTGGGATCGGTGCTCCTGCACGAGCGGCCACGGCCCAACCAGTGGGCCGGCATCGCCTGTACGGTGACCGGGGTCAGCCTGCTGGCGGCGATCACATGACTTGACGGCGGAGCGGCGGGCCGACGGCGGAGCGCCGGGCCGACGGTCGTCGCCGTTCACGGTCGCCGGCCCTTCCGGTAGACTTGCCGCACCTTCCGGGGACGCGGCCCTACACCGGTGGGAGCCGCGCAGCGCCCGGCCGTTCGCGAAGGAGATCGCACACGATGGCAGCCAACCTCATCGACGACAGTCAGCTGCAGAAGACCCGGGAGATGATCGCCAGGTGCCGCGAGCTCGTCCCCGCCGGAGAGCCCGGCTGCGTCCGCCCCGCCGGCACGCCGTCGGTCGTCGTGGAGCGGGGCGAGGGCGCCTACTTCTTCGACGTCGACGGCAACGCCTACGTCGACTGGTGTCTGGGTCACGGGTCCATGGTCTTCGGCCACCGGCCGAAGCCCATCCTCGATTCCATCATCGCCCAGATCACCCAGGGCGGCATGCTCTACGCGCTTCCACACGAGCTCGAGTACGAGGTCGCACGCAAGATCGTCGCCGCGGTGCCGGGCGTGGAGAAGGTCGGCTTCGTGAACTCCGGCAGCGAGGCGACGCAGGCCGCCGTTCGCCTGGCCCGCGCCTGGACCGGCAAAGACAAGGTCATGAAGTGGGAGGGGGGCTGCCAGGGCTTCCACGACTCCCTGGCGTTCAGCCAGGCGCCGCCTCTGGAGGCGGCCGGCCGGGAGAGGTTCCCGCGCACGCTTCCTTCCTGGCCGGGCGTCCCCAAGGCGTTGGAGGAGACCGTGGTGGTCGCGCCGTTCAACGACATCGACGCCGTCGAGGTGCTCGTCAGACGCCACCGCGACGAGCTCGCCTGCGTGGTGGCCGAGCCTGTCCTCAGCGGCGCCGGCGTCGTCCCTCCGGCGTCGGGCTTCCTCGAGGGTCTGCGCCGCATCTGCGACGAGAACGAAGCGGTCCTGGTCTTCGACGAGGTGGTCACCGGCTTCCGCGTCGCCCTCGGCGGCGCGCAGGAGCTGTACGGCGTGGCGCCGGACATCACCTGCCTCGGCGGCGCGATCGGGGGCGGCACGCCGGGCGCGGCCGCGGTCGGCGGCAAGAAGGAGATCATGGACCTCGGGGCGGACGGTGCGGCGGCGTCCGTGGGCACCTATTCCGGCAACCCGACGGCGCTGGCCGGCATGAACGCCACGCTCGACATCCTCATCAACGACCGCGAGCGCGTGTACGGACACCTCCACGCGATCGCCAACGCCATGGTCTCGGGGATGCGCGGCATCTTCGC
>JAAYBE010000192.1 GCA_012719015.1 Actinomycetota bacterium | reverse complement strand
TCGACGTGGTTGGCCACCACGGAGCCGAAGCTGACCGAGAAGCGGTACGCGTCGCCGAGCTCCTCGCGCTTGGCGCGTACGGCCTGCTCGAGACGGACCTCGATCGCCTGGCGGTCCAGCGCCTCGTCGTGACGCCGTCCGAGCAGGGCGGTGGCGACGAACTCGTCGCCGCCGAGGCGGGCGACCACGTCGTGTTCGCGGAAGGCGCCGCGCAGCACGTCGGCGGCGGCCACCAGCACCCTGTCGCCCTCGGCGTGCCCGAGCTCGTCGTTGACACGCTTCAGCCCGTCGACGTCGAAGTAGGTGAGGAGCACCTGGCGGCCGGTGCGTTTCGCCTTGCGTCTCATCTCGTCGACCTTCGCGAAGAACCCCCTGCGGTTGAGGAGGCCCGTCAGCTCGTCCACGTCGGTCAGGTTGCGGAGGTACTGCTCGACCTCTTTGTGCGCGGCGATGCTGTGGCTGACGCTGGTGCAGAGACGCCGCCCGCCGATCTCCACGATCCGGGCGGTGACCTCGACCGGCATGCGCTGGAGGTCGCTCGCCATCTGCACCGTCTCGTAGGCGAGCGTGCCGGAGTCCAGCAGCGCACGGGCACGTTCACGCGCGTGGCTGCGGGCCTCCGGCGCGAGCACGTCCTCCGCCGTCATCGAGAGGAGCTGGGAGCGGGCGTAACCGAGCACCAGGCAGGCCGCCTCGTTGACCTCGACGATCTGGCCCGGCCGGCCCTCCTCGTCGAAGCGGTGGACGATGATGACGTCGCTGCACGCGTCGAAGAGCGCCCGGTAGCGACGCTCCCCCTCCAACTGCTCCCGGTGGGCGGCGTTGAGCGACACCAGCGTGGTGTCGATCGCGCGGCGCTGCGAGAAGGCGGTGAGGACCACGAGGCCGAAGAGCAGGATGCCGAGCAGTCCCGGGGCGGTGGCCGGCATGAACCACTGCGCCACCGCGACTCCTGCGGCGCACGCCACGAGGACGAGTTCGGTCCAGCGCTTCATCGGCGGTCCCCCGTCCTCCGTGTCGTCACACTCTCTCGTCGGTGCGCTGCGCTCACGTCACGTCCTTCGCGCGATGCCCCGTTCCCGGGCTTTCGGGGCTGGCATCGGCGATTCGGACGGCGACACGACCCCCTTCTAGACACATGTACTTGGTGGCCTGAGGTCGGTTCGGACAGTTGTTGTTGCAAGTCGATTCTTATATAGTGACGAGTCGCAGAGAGGGGACGGCGCGACGCCCGACGCGGGGAGTCGCCGCGGCGATCGCGCTCCGCCCCCTGAGCGATCCGCGAGCGTGAGACGTACCACGACGCGAGGAGGGAGAGGGTATGGCGGACGAGGACATCGGATGCGCCCGTCCCACCGGCGCTCTCGTCGGCGAGGAGCCGGCGCCGCGGGACGACGCGAGGACAGACGAGCCGGAGGAGAAGCGCGTGAGCATAATGGTCGGCCGCAAGGCGCCGGATTTCGAGGCGCCCGCATACCACAAGGGTGCGTTCACCAAGGTCAAGCTGTCGGACTATCTCGGCAAGTGGGTGGTCCTCTGCTTCTACCCGGGTGACTTCACCTTCGTGTGACCGACCGAGATCTCGGCGGTCGCCGAGAAGTACGACGAGTTCCAGGCGCTCGGCGTGGAGGTGCTCTCCGCCAGCGTGGACTCGCAGTTCGTCCACAAGATCTGGGACGAGAACGAGCTCTCCAAGATGACCGAGGGCGGCGTCCCCTTCCCGATGCTCGCCGACGCGGCCGGCCGACTCGGCACGGCCTATGGCGTGTACGACGACGAGGCCGGCGTGGACGTGCGCGGGCGTTTCATCATCGACCCGGATGGCGTGATCCAGGCGATGGAGGTGCTCACGCCGCCGGTGGGCCGCAGGGTGGCCGAGACCCTGCGCCAGATCAAGGCGTTCCAGCACGTGCGTGAGACCGGAGGCAAGGAGGTCACGCCCTCCGGCTGGGAGCCCGGCAAGAAGGTGCTGAAGCCGGGTCCGGATCTCGTCGGGCGCGTGTGGGAGGTCTGGCAGCCCAAGGAGGACGAGTAGCACGAGACGGCCGGCCGATGGCGGGGCGCCCGCCGCGGCCAGGCACGGTGCAGGCGGGGGCCGGGCAAGAAGGTCCTGAAGCCCGGCCCCGTCGTCGCCTGTGAGGGTCGTGCACCGGAGATATACTGGGGCGCCCTTGCACGCAGGCCGCGATCACGCCGCAGCCGGAGGAGGTCGCCGAGTGGATCCCCGATCGAGCACCGGTCGTCGCCGCGGCGTGACGGACCCTGTGCCGCAGCCGCCGGCCCGCCGGCCGGTCGTCGCGATCGTCGGCATGGCGACGCTCGACTATCTGTACGTCCTGGAGCGTCACCCGGAGGCCGACACGGTGACCCCGGCGCTCGAGCATCAGACCGCGGTCGGCGGGGTCGCCGGCCGGAGCGCGATCGCCGCGGCCAGGCTGGGTGCTTCCACGCGGCTGCTGGCCACCTGCGGGACGGGCGTGCACGCCGAGGTGCTGCGCGCGCAACTCGAGGGAGAGGGCGTCGAGTGCACGTGGGTCGCCTATGAGCAGCCCTCGCAGCACTCGGCCGTCCTGCTGGCCCGGGCGGACGCGACGCGCACCATCGTCTGGTTGCCGCAGCCGATGGCGGACGCGCGGGCCGTGGAGCGGCTGCCGGAGGTGGTGGACGGCGCCGACGTCGCCCTGCTCGACGCCACCGACGAGACGCTGGCCACGGCGACGCTCGACGCGTGCGAGCAGCGCGGCATCCCCACGGTCCTCGACACCGGGTCGGGGCGGCCGTGGACGAGAGCCCTCCTCGAACGCGCGGACCACGTGATCGCGCCCGAGGTCTACGTGTGCAGAGAGACCGGCCGGCCGGCGGAGCAGGCGGCGGCCGACCTCTGGAGGAGCTCCGCCTGTACGGTGCTGGGCGTCACCCAGGGGCCGCGTGGCGGGATCTTCGTGGCCGGCGACGACCCGGACCACCTGGGGCGCTGGCAGGCCGTCCCCGTCACCGCGGTCGACTCCTGCGGCGCCGGCGACACCTTCCACGGCGCCTACGCCTGGGCGCTGGCCGCCGGCCGTCCGCCGGCCGAGCG
>JAAYBE010000191.1 GCA_012719015.1 Actinomycetota bacterium | reverse complement strand
TACGGGACGTCTGGGACGGCGGGGATCACAAGGCGGTGCGTCTCGGCTATCAGGTCGGAGGCTCACTGGTCGACTTCGTGGTCTCGCGCTGGGGCATTGCCACCTTGCGGCCCTTCGTCCGGGCGGTCGCGGCGGCGGAGCCCACCGAGGCCGGCATGGACGAGGCGCTGATGCAGTGTCTCGGGGTGGACTGGCGTGACTTCTACGCCGGCTGGCGGCGGTTCGTGCTGAGCGGCGACTGAGCTCGCGGCGCGACCGCACCGTCCGCGGCCGTACAATGGACGCATGACCGCTGCGTCCCGCAGAGCGCGTGCGTCCCTCGCTCTCGTGCTGGCGCTGGGCGTCGCCATCCTCGCCCTGGTCGCGCTCGACGGTCTGCTGCCGGCGCCGTCGAGGGAGTCGGCCGCCCCGACTCCCGCACCCGGCAGGGTGCGACAGGGGGACCTGCAGGCAGCCCTCGACGACGCCACGACGGCGCTGCTGGCGCGCGACCGCTCCGCGTGGGACGCGGCTCTTCCTGCCACCGGCGCTGCGCGGCGGGCCATGGGGGCGCTCTATCGGCGGCTGGCGCCGCTGCCGTGGACCAGCCTCCGGCTCGTGGCCGAGCCCGTCAGCGGCCGCCCCGGCCGGTTCTTCGTGGGTGCGGTCGGCGAGCTCGGCCATGCCGGCCCGGACGACCGGATCTTCGCCCGCCGTGTGGTCGACGCGGAGCTGCGCGACGGACGCCCCGTGCTTCGGGACGACGTCACGCCGGCGGAGCTGCGCGGCCAGGGCGTCATGGCTTTCGACAGGCCGGTGGTCGTTCGTCGTCACGGCCTGGTCGTGATCGCCGAGCGGCGGCGGCGAGCCGGCGCGGAGGCGTTGGCGGACGCCGGCGGACCGGCGCGCCGACGTCTCCGTCTGCTCGGCATCCGCGGGGGCGCTCCGGTGGTCGTCTGGTACTACTCGTCGCGCGCCCAGTTGCTGCGCTCGCTGGGCGAGGACCCGGGCGAGGTCCGCATCCGCTTCTTCTCGCACGCGCCGCTGCGCCTCGGTGAAAGGCCCACCCGGACGCGTGACATCGGCGTGCTCGGTCCCGCGCTCGCGGGCAGGGAGTCGTGGGCGCCGCGGATGCTGGCGCACGAGCTCACCCATGCGTACACGGCGCGCTGGTTCGAGGGCAGCAGGCACGCGCCGACGCTGCTGGCGGAGGGTCTGGCGACGGCGGTCGAGGGTGGCCGCAGCTTCACTCCGCTGCGCCGCGACCTCGCCGCCGCCACGAGCGCCTTCCCGCTCGAGAAGGCGCTGCGGGCGAGGAGCCTGTGGAAGGGCAACCCGGTGGCCAAGGTGCGTCTCGCGTACCTCGAGGGAGCATCGCTGGTCCTGTACGTGCTGGATCGCTGGGGACTGGCGGCGCTCAAGCGGTTCGTCACGGCGGTGAGCGACTCCGACCTCAGCCGGGGGGGACTGGACACGGCGACCCGACGCAGCCTCGGCATCGGGTGGGCGGAGCTGCGCTCCGGCTGGGCTGACTTCGTGCAGACGCTGCCGTAGGCACGGGCGTGACGTCCGGGCCGCGGGCCGGCGCCGGACCCGCGTAAGGTTGCGTCGGGGACCGTGCGGGGGTACATGTCAGAAGAGCCCTCCGCGAAAGGAGTCGTGCATGCGCTCCCGAGTCCTCATTCTCGCCGCTCTCGTCGGCGTGGTCGCCGTCGCACTGGTGGTCGCGGTCGCGGTGGCCGGAGCCGGCCGGTCAGATCCTCTGCCGGAGATCTCGGCGCCGGAACTGCTCGCCAGGATGATCCGCGCCGAACCTCCGGACGCCGTCAGCGGCGAAGTCGCCTGGCGTAACGCACTGTTCGGCGACATGTCTGCGGCGAGTGCGATGGGCCATCTGCCGGCACAGTCCCCCCTGACGGCCTCCGGGTCCGGCCGGGTGTGGCTGAGCCGGGACGGCCTCAGGGCGGAGTCGCAGGGCGGCGGTGGCGACCAGGTGGTCGTCGTGGACAAGAGGCGTCGCACGGCGTGGGTGTACGACTACGCCGCCGATACCGCACAGAGACTGACCGTGACGGGCGAGACTCCCGGAGAGCCCTCGCCCTGGGCGCCCGGTCTGGAGATGCTCACGCCGATGCTCACACCGGACGTGATCGCGGCGTACCTGCAGCGGACGGCGTCGCTGGCGACCCTCGAGGTGGCCGGCCAGGCCCAGGTCGCCGGCCGCCCTGCCTACCGTCTGCGGATGACGCCGGCCGCCCGCGACACGGCTCTCGGCGCCGTCGAGGCGGCGGTGGACGGCGAGACCATGCTCCTTCTGCGGCTCGACGTGTACGCCAGGGGCGGGGACGTGCCGGTCCTCCGCTACGGTTTCACGAGCGTGAGGTACGCGTCCATCGACCCGAAGACGTTCGTCTTCACGCCGCCCAAGGGGACGCAGGTGACGACGAAGACCATCGATGCCGACGCGCTCCGCGGGCAGCTGAGAGTGGGTCTGCGCGACCTGGCCGGCAAGCGGCCCGGAGCGCCGGACCCGACACAGAAGGCGCGCGTGCACGACGAGCTCCGCGGCACGCAGCTCACGTTGAAGCAGGCCGACAAGCTGACGCCGTTCCGGCTCGCGTGGGCGCGGGACTACTCCGCGCGCCGGTTCCGTCACGGC
>JAAYBE010000190.1 GCA_012719015.1 Actinomycetota bacterium | reverse complement strand
CAGGACTTCCCGGTGGTCATGCGGTTCAGCGTGAAGAGCTTCATCAAGGACTGGGGCAAGGGAGCGTTGCCGGGCGAGGACTTCGCCGAGATGGGCCGGGACGTGGAGGAGTCGCTGGCCGTGGCGCGCATCCTGGAGCGCGCCGGCTACGACGCCCTCGACGCCGACTGCGGCAGCTACGAGGGGTATTACTGGGCCCATCCGCCGGGCTATCAGGAGCACGGCTGCTACCTGCCCTACGTGGCGCCGCTGACGCAGGCCGTGGACATCCCGGTGCTCGTGGCGGGCCGCATGGACAAGCCCGACGTGGCCGAGCGCGCCCTCGCCGAGGGCGCGGCGGACATGGTGATGCTGGGCAGGGGGCTGCTGGCCGATCCCCAGTGGCCGCACAAGGTGAGGGCCGGACGGGCGGAGCGCATCCGGCCGTGTGTCGGCTGCCACGACGGCTGTCTCGGCAGGCAGGACATCTGCCGGCCGATGTCCTGCGCCGTGAACCCGGCCTGTGGGCGCGAGGCCGAGTACGCGCTGCGTCCGGCCCTCAGGCGACGTCGCGTCCTGGTCGTCGGCGGCGGCATGGCGGGGATGGAGGCGGCCAGGGTAGCGGCCGCGCGGGGTCACACGGTGAAGCTTCTGGAGCAGGCGGAGGCGCTGGGGGGCCACGTGATCGCCGGCTCCGTGCCTCCCTTCAAGAGCGACGAGCGCCGCCTGCTGGAGTGGTACGAGCGGGAGCTGGCGGAGGCGGGGGTCGAGGTGGTCCTCGGACGCCGTGCCACGCCCGACTCCGAGGCCGATCTCGAGCCCGAGGTGGTGATCCTGGCGCCGGGATCCACGGCGAAGGTACCGCCGATCCCGGGGGTGGACGGCGACCACGTGCTGAGCGCGACCGAGGCGCTGCTCGACCCGGAGCGGGTCGGCGACCCGGTGGTCGTCATCGGCGGCGGCCTGGTGGGCTGCGAGGTGGCTGTCTGGCTGGCGCAGCAGGGCCGGCGGGTGAGCCTGGTCGAGGCGCTCGGGTCGCTGATGGCGGCGGTCGAGGTCCCGCATCCGAACAAGCTCATGATGCGGGACATGCTGCCGGCGCACGGCGTCGAGGTCCGTACCGGCGTGACGATCGCGGCGATCCGTGACGACGGGCTGGAGCTTGACGGAGCGGACGGTCCCGGGAGGCTGGCCGCCGCGAGCGTCGTACTGGCCACCGGGTACGAGCCGCGGGCCGCGACGCCGGCGGCCTGGCAGGACGTCACCCCCGAGGTGTACGTGATCGGCGACGCCGCCGGGCCGCGCAACATCATGGCCGCGATCTGGGAGGGCTACGAGGTGGCGCGCGGCGTGTGAGCCGGGCGCGACCGCCGCGGCCAGGTCGTGGCGGTGGGGCTCCGTGCTGGGCCGGGCCTCGCGGGGCGGCCCCTCAGGGGTCGGCGACGTGGGCGGGTGTGAACTCGGCCGCGACCACCGGGCGCCGTTTGACGCACACCACGGTCACGGTCTTGCGCGGCAGCCGTTCTCCCCGGTCGTAGCCGAGCGTGCCGGTGACGCCCGGGTAGCGCCGGGTCCTCTGGAGCGCTCTGCGCACGTCCGCCGGCGTCGCGGAGTCGGCCCGCCTGATGGCCGCCGCCACCAGGCCGATGGTGTCGTAGCCCAGGCCGGCGAAGGAGTTCTGGGGCGGACGGCCGTAGACGGTGCGGAAGGAGGTGTCGAACTGCCGCACGGCGCGGCCCGCCGAGCTGATCCCGACGGCGGCATGGGTGGTGTAGCAGACGTCGCCGCCGGTCCGGACGGCGATGGCCACGAGGGTGGCCGAGTCGAAGCTGTCGGTACCGATGATGGGCTGTGCGTAGCCGGCCAGCCGGACGCGCCGCACGACCGTCGCCGCGTCGGCCGGGTCTGCGGCGACGAAGAGGACATCCGCACCGGCCGCGCCGGCGCCGGTCCGCGCGTCACGGTCGGCCGCCCGTTTGCGTGCCTCGGCGAGCCTCTGCGTCACCTCGCTCTCCTTCTCGTAGGCGGCCGTCGCGAGCACGCGGCCGCCCTGAGCGCGGAAGGAGCGCTGGAAGTAGCGCGAGAGAGCCCGCGTGGCGCCGCGGCCCTTGTCGTACACCACGGCTGCCGTGCGTGCGTCCAGTCGGGTGACGGCGTACTCCGCGCCCGCCGCCGCCTGCGCGTTGTCGCTGCAACAGGCGAGGAAGAGCCAGTCCGGGACCTCGCCCGGCAGTCTGGCGGAGGTCGCGCCGCTGGTGACGAACGGTACACCTGCGCGCGCCGCCACGGGCGCGGCCGCGAGCACCTGTTCCGCATCGGAGAGCCCGATGATGGCGGAACACCCTGCGGCGACGAGACTCCCGGCGGCGCGACGGATGCTGCCCGGTTCGGTCTGTGCGTCGCGCTCGAGCAGCTCCACCCGACGGCCGAGCAGGCCGCCGCCGGCGTTGATGCGCTCCACCGCCAGCCGGGCGCCGTCGAGGGCCGCGACGTCTCGGGGCGCCTGGCGGCCCCTCAGGTCATAGATGGCGCCGATCCTGACCGGCGGGGGCGGCGACGTGGTCGCCGTCCGGCCTTCGCCGCAGGCCGCGGCCGCCGCGACCTGTGACAAGAGGAGCGCAGCGATCACGGTCGCGCGCACGATCGCCGGGGCGCCTCCGCGTGTCCGTTCGCACCTCATGGCTCCCCGTCATGGTAGAGCAGGCCCCGGCGGTCTTCACCCCGGAGCGGCCGGCTCGGCGGGCGTCGTCGCCGGTGGAGGGTCGGACGCGGCCGTCGCACCGGGGCGACAACGACGACGAGGCGGGGGAGCGCATCGCGCTCCCCCGCCTCGCTGCGTCACCCGTCGGCGCGGGCCGGGGCGACGTCCCTCGAGGTCAGTCGACCGGGGGCTTCGCGTTCTTCCAGGCCCAGATGCCGAGGATCGCTTCGCGCTTCCTGAACGACGGCCACTTGGCCTGCGGGATCACCCTGGTCTGGCCCTTGAAGCCGATGATCCGGTAGTCGCCGTACCCCGCCACGTCGAGCAGGATCTGGTCGTAGTGCCGGTACTGCACGTCGTGCACGCGGTCCGGGTAGTTGCGCTGCGTGATCTTGCGCGAGGAGGTGAAGGCCGCCACCCACTTGTCGCGCTCGGCGTACGGCACGGAGGGATCCTTTGCGCCGTAGTAGGTGAACACCGGTGCGGTCACCATCGAGACGTCGGGAGCTGTCATCTGCAGAATCGTGTAGTCCATGGCGACCGCGTGAGGATCCGCATCCTGGCCGCGGACGAAGGCGGACCAACTCGCCTCCTCATAAGCGCGCTCCTGCCAGCCCGGGATCATGTCGGCGGTGGTGCCCGTCATGTCCCACCACACCATCGGGTTGATGAT
>JAAYBE010000189.1 GCA_012719015.1 Actinomycetota bacterium | reverse complement strand
GAGATGATCGAGGCCGCGGCCGCCGAGAAGCCGGTCTTCTTCAAGGACATGGCCTACTACGTCAGCGACGTGGCGGATGAGGACTTCATGAAGAAGTTCACCAACACGTTCATCATCCGCGACCCGGCCCTCACGCTGGTCTCGTACCACAAGCTCGACCCCACGGTGACGCTGCGCGAGATCGGCTTCGAGTCCCAGTACAAACTCTTCGAGCTCGCCAGGAAGGTCACCGGCGAGGTGCCCGCCGTGGTCGACGCCGAGGACCTGCTCATCGACGCCGCCTCGGTGGTCAAGCAGTACTGCGAGAAGGTCGACATCCCGTTCCTGCCCGAGTCGCTCACCTGGGAGCCTGAGTTCAAGAGTGAGTGGAAAGACTGGGAGATGTGGCACCTGGACGCCGGCGACAGCACCGGCTTCCAGAGGGACATGGAGGACTTCGGGTACACGGTCGACGACGTGCCCGAGCTCAAGGAGATGTACGAGAAGTGCCGGCCGTTGTACGAGAAGATGTACGCGGAGCGGCTTCGTCCTTGACGATCCCGGTCGCGTCACCGGGCGAGGAGCGCCGCCGTGACCCGACATCCCGGTCCCGCGTCTGATCCCGCCGGGCCCTCCTCCGCGGACGGGCCCGGCGGCGTCGAGCTGATCTCGCCGTTCGGCGGGAGTCTGGTCGACCTGATCGTCCACGACCCGGACGAGCGCGCCAGTCTGCTCGAACGGGCGCAGAACCTCCCGGTGGCGCCGCTCTCGTTGCGCGGCCAGTACGACCTCGAGATGCTGGCCGTGGGAGCCTTCTCCCCGCTGGACCGCTTCATGGCGCGCTCCGAGTACGAGTCCGTCCTCTACGAGATGCGCCTGAGGAGCGGCCATCTCTTCCCGATCCCGCTCGCCGTGCCGTGTCGCGAGGAGGTCCTGCGCGGGCATCCGCGTGAGATCGCGCTGTCGGACGAACAGGGGGTGATCCTCGCCCTGCTCGAGGTCGACGAGGTGTACCCCGCCGACGTCCTTCGCGAGATGCGGGCGGTGCTCGGCGGCAGGGACAGCGCGCACCCGCTGGTGATCGAGGCCAAACGCTGGCCCAGTCACTACCTGGCCGGCCGGCCGCGCGTGTTCGACCTGCCGCGTCATCGGGTGCACGGGCCCCTGTGCCTCACTCCCACGCAGACGCGGGCGCGGCTCGCGGCCATGGGCCATTCCACCGTGGTCGCGTTCCAGACCCGGAACCCCATGCACCGCATCCACGAGGAGCTGACCAAGCGGGCTCTGGAGGCGGTGGGGGGGACGCTCCTCATCCACCCTGCCGTGGGGGTCACCCGCCCGCAGGACGTGGGCTATGCGCTCCGCGTCGAGGCGTACGAGGCCCTGGTGCGCAACTACTACGACCCGTCCACCACCCTGCTCTCACTGATGCCCCTCTCGATGCGGTTCGCCGGTCCGCGCGAGGCGGTGTGGCACGCCATCATCCGGCGCAACTACGGCGCCACCCACCTCATCGTCGGCCGGGACCACGCCGGCCCGGGACCCGATTCACACGGCGTGCCGTTCTACGGACCGTACGACGCCCAGGCGATGGCCGAGCACTACTCCGACGAGATCGGGGTGAAGACGATCCTGGCACGTGAGCTCGCCTACCTCACCGACGAGGATCGTTACGTGGATCTCAACGAGGTGCCCTACGGGGCCCGGGTCTCGTCGATCTCCGGGACGCAGGTGCGTGAGGAGTATCTCGCGAAGGGCCGGATGCTGCCGGAGTGGTTCACCCGGCCGGAGGTCGCGGAGATCCTGCAGCGGGCCTACGCACAGACCGGGGATGCGACGCCCGGCCCCTGATCGCGGGCTGCTGCACGACCTGGCCGCGGGTCTCACGGTAGGGGCCTCCCAGGTCGGGAACGCGATGGCGTACACGATGTTGGCCGGCGTTCCGCCGGTGCACGGGCTGTACGCCGTCGCCGCCGGTACGCCGGCCGGAGCGCTCACCACCGGCTCGCGGCGCATGCCGGTGGTGCCCACGGCCGCGCTCTGTCTCGCCGCCGGCGGCGCGCTCGCCGCCCTGCCGCCCGACCGGCGCGTGGACGGCCTCTTCACGCTGGCCGTCCTCACCGGCGCCATCATGCTCGTCCTCGGCCTGCTCCGGGCCGGAGGGCTCGTCCGCTTCGTCTCCGACGCCGTGATGATCGGCCTCATGGGCGGCATCGGCGTGACGATCCTGCTCTCGCAGCTCGGGGCGCTGACGGGTTTCTCCGGCCGCCACGACCACAAGCTGCTCGCGGCGGCCGACCTGTTCATGCATCCCGCCGCCTCCGACGTGGAGACCACTCTCGTGGGGCTCGCCACGGTGGTCCTGGTGGTCGCACTCAGGCGTACCCGGCTCAAGCTGTTCGCCATGGCGCTGGCGCTGCTCGTCATGACCGTTGCGGTCGCACTGCTCTCGCTGGACTCGGTCGCGGTGGTCGGCGACATCGCGCCGATCCCTCGGACGCTCCCGCTGCCGCGTCTTCCCGACCTGTCCCTGGCCCCACCACTCGTCCTGCCGGCGGTCTCACTGGTCATCATCGGCCTCGTGCAGGGAGCCGGGATCAGCCGCACGATCGCCGACACGGGGTCGGCCTCGCACGCCGGCGTCGGCAGGGACTTCATCGGTCAGGGCGTGGCCAACGTCGTCTCGGGTCTGTTCGGCGGCGCGGTGGTCGGAGGCTCCGTGCAGGCGACGATGCTCAACCTCGGCGCCGGAGCCCGTACGCGCCGCTCGTCGGTGGTGACGGGGATCTTCGTGGTCGGCGTCATCCTGGCCGCGGCGCCGCTGGTCCAGCGCGTGCCTCTTGCGGTGACGGCCGGGATCCTCGTGGTCGCCGCCACGGGCGCCCTGCAGCCCCGCGCCGCCCTCGACGTCTGGCGGGCCGACAAGATGTCGGCCGCCGTCATGATCGTCACCTTCATCCTCGCCCTGCTCGTCCCGCTCCAGTACGCGGTGCTGGCGGGCGCTGCGATCTCCGTGCTCAAGCACGTCTATCTGTCGTCGCTCGACGTACAGGTGAAGCAGGTGGTGCTGGACGGCGACGGGCTGCCCAAGGAGATCGAGGCGCCGGCTGCGCTGGCCGACGAGGCGGTCACCGTGCTCGACATCTACGGCAGCCTCTTCTACGCCGCCGCGCCCCGGATCCGCGAACTGCTGCCGGTGGTCGGCGAGGCGCGCAGCCCCGTCGCGGTCCTCCGTCTGCGCGGCCGCGGCGCCCTCCACCGGTCGACCATCGCCGTGGTGCGCGATTTCGCGGACGAGTGTGCCGCGCGGGGCGGTCGTGTGTACCTCGCCGGGGTGGGCGAGGAGATGGAGGAGCAACTGCGCCGCACCGGCCTGTTCGACCTCCTCGGCCCGGATGCGGTGATCCCTGCGACCGACGAGCTGTACGGCGCCTGCCTGACGGCGCAGCGGCGCGGGCGCCGGTGGCTCGCGTCGTGCACAGGCGACGGCGAGCCGGGATCCGGGGTCAGGCCGCCCGGCGTCATTCGTCGCAGGTGATCTCCCGCTCCGGATGCTCGGCGCACCAGTCGTCGAGCTCGGTGAGCGGGAAGTCGCGCGGCGGACGCGGGGGGTAGCGACGACACTCGCCCCTGTCGTTGGGAGTGCGCGTCTCCACCTGCTGGCCGTCCTCGAACGACCAGTGGAACTCGACCCGCTCGGGCAGGCGCCGCCACCAGGGGCAGGTGGCGCACACGGCTTCTTCCATGGGGACGCTCCTTCTCGATGACGCGCCGGCGGGGCCGGCGTGGACCGGTCGATG
>JAAYBE010000188.1 GCA_012719015.1 Actinomycetota bacterium | reverse complement strand
GCTCACGGGGTCGTCCCGTATGAGGTACCCGTGCGCGCACCGGGCAATCACGTTTGGAGCCGGCGGGCGGGATCGAACCGCCGACCTGCCGCTTACAAGGCGGCTGCTCTGCCAGCTGAGCTACGCCGGCCTGGGGTCAGTAAGTCTACCGCACGATGGTCTGGACCGGACGCCGCAGGGCTATACTGCCGTCATGGGCGGCATCTTGAGGAGACGTGTATGGATGCCGGCGGCGGTGCTCGCGCTCGCCGCCGTCGCGTCGCTCGTGTGGCTGTCCGCCGCGGAGAGGCCCGCCTGCGCCCCACCCGCCCACGCCGAGACGACCGGGCCACGCTCCGCCGCGCCCGGCGCCGTGCCGGCGGCGCCCAGGGTCAAGGCGCGCAGCGGCATCCTCGTCCGGCGCGACACCGGCGAGGTGCTCTGGCGGAAGAACGCCGCCGCCCGGCTCGCGCCGGCGTCCTGTACCAAGATCATGACGGCGCTGCTGGCGCTCGAGCGCTATCCCGACCTCGAGCGCCAGGTGCGCGCCCCCAGGGGCGTCGCCGGCCAGCAGAAGGTCGGCATCGGTCTGCGTCCCGGCGACCGGATCACCGTGCGCCAGGCCCTGCGCGCCCTCCTCGTGAAGAGCGCCAACGACGCCGCCCTCACGCTCGCCGTCGCCGTCGCCGGCAGCGAGGCCCGCTTCGTGCGCCGCATGAACCGGAGGGCCGCCCAGCTGGGCCTCGCCGACTCGCGCTTCCGCAACTCCCGCGGCAAGGACCAGACGGGACACCGCATGTCGGCCCGGGACCTCGCCCAGCTCGCCCGGTACGTCTGGCTCAAGTTCCCGGCCTTCCGCTCCATCGTCAAGACCAGGACCGCCGTGATCGCCTGGCCGCCGGCTCATCGCGTCAAGGTGACGTCGCACAACCGTCTGCTCGGCTACCGCTGGGGCGACGGCGTCAAGACCGGCTCCACGCGCCGGGCGCGCCTCGTCCTCGTCGGCTCCGGGACGCCGTCCGGCGTCCCCCTGATCGTGGTCACCATGCGCGAGGCGACCCGCGACCGCGAGGAGAAGGACGCCGTGGCACTGCTCAAGTGGGGCGCCGCCCTGGTCTCCGCGCAGCGCTGACCTGAGGGGCCGCCCGCCGCCGGCCCCGGATCCCGCCTCAGCCCCGGGTCAGCTCGCGCAGCCGCTCCGCCGAGCGCACCGGCACGTCGAGCACCCGTGCGATGTTGAGCTTGGCCTCGATGGCGAGCGCGTCGCCGGGCCCCGCCGTGTCTTCCGTCGGGATCGTGCCCAGGCCCATCTCGCGGCGTACGTCCGCCATGGTGACCGGGTCGCTGAGGTCCCCGGGGGTCACCCCGAGCCTTTCGGCCACATACGCCTTCGCCGCGGGGAGCCGCATCCGCCGGGTCATCTGCATGCGGGCCACCAGATCTCCGGCGGTCCGCAAGCCGCCCATGCCCGACGCCACGCCATGACCGATCCCCTGGCTGTGGTTGTCGCCGGCGCCGATCTACAAGCCGTCCAGACGCAGGAGGTCGACGCAGGCACGCGAGGCCCGCGAGACGGCGTCCACCGGCGGCAGCGCGTGCATCGGGACGCCGCCGACGCCCATCCCTCCGTTGAGGTGGACGGGGATCGCGGCCGCCTCCGTGCACGGTCTGCAGATGGTGCAGGTGCGGGCCACGTTCCAGGCCACCGTCTTGCCGGTGTTGACGTTGACGGCCGGCCCGAAGACCGAGGCCCCCGCCCTGGCCGCCAGCCGCATCTGGTCGGCCGGCCAGAGCCCGGCGAGCCGCACGCCCTCGTACTCGAGCTCGCCGTGCATGCCGAGCACGAACTCGCTGGCCATGCCGACCTGGATGCCCCACTCCGGGTACCTGGCCCGGATGCGCTCCACCGCCCTGAGCGCGGCCAGGAAGTCGGCGTCGCCCGCCGCCCCCGCCGTGTCCAGGTTGATCCCGTCGGCGCCGGCCTCGTACATGCCGTCGGCGACGTAGACGATGTCCTCCACCGCGTGCTCCACCGCCTCCTCCTGGGCGGCGCGGGACTCGTCGATCCGGCCCTGCGGCAGCAGTTGCGACCAGTTCGCGACCGGGCCGTCCGGGGCCGTGTACCGTCCCAGGTCCGGCATGGCGCCGTACTGGCAGGGGATGGTGAGCAGGAGCTGCGCCTGGCGCATGGTCTCCTGCTCGAACGGCAGCACCGGCTTGATCGGCTTGAAGGAGTAGTCGTGATGGTAGAGCTCCACGGTATCGGTGCAGACCGTCTGCTCGTAGGTCTGGAGGTCGTTGATCCGGGAGCCGATGTCCTGGCTGCCCACGCCGTCCGAGCTCAGGACGACCTCCTGGCCGATGTCCACGGCGCTGAAGCGGGCGGGGCTGGCGAAGACGTCGACGAGGTGGTCGATCTCGTCCTCACCCAGAGGATCGACCTTGGCCCGCTTGACCGCCGCCTCCACCCCGGCCTCGACCTCCGCCTCGATCGCGGCGCGACTCATCCGGACCAGTGACCCGTCGCCCATACGTGTCGGGATGTCCATGGTCCTCCTCGTGTCTCGTATGGCCGGTCGCGGCGGGCGCCGCACCGGCGGCCCGCCGTCGCGCCGGCCGGCCGCTCAGCCGCCTCCGGCGAGCTCCCGCAGCCGGCCCTCGTCGATGACTCGCACCCCGAGGGCCTGCGCCCTCTCCAGCTTGGAGCCGGGGTCCTCCCCGACGACGACGTAATCGGTCGACCCGCTCACGGAGCCGACGACCCTCCCGCCGGCGGCCTCGATGAGCTCCCGGACCTGTCCCCGCGTGAGGCCCGGCAGCTTGCCGGTGAGCACGAAGGTCGAGCCGCTGAGCGGACCCTCCGGACGCCCCGGGCTCGCCTCCTCGAGGGTGACCCCGGCCGCCCGGAGCTTCTCGATGGTCTCCCGGTTGTGCTCCTCGCCGAGATACTGCTCCACCGCCTCGGCGACCACGGGCCCGACCCCGGGGACCTCGGCGAGGTCGTCCGCTCCGGCGGCGAGCAGGGCATCGATGTCCGGGTACCTCGCCACCAGCGCCTGCGCGGTCACCGCGCCGACGTGACGGATGCCGAGCGCGTACAGCACCGCCGCGAACGGGCGCCGCTTCGACGCCTCGATCGCGGCGAGGACCTTGTCGGCCCGCTTCGCCTCGACGATCTC
>JAAYBE010000187.1 GCA_012719015.1 Actinomycetota bacterium | reverse complement strand
GCCCATCGCGGAGCTCACCGCCGTCAAAGCCATGCTGGCCGACATGAAGGTGAGCCTCGAGGCGGCGAGGGCGCTGCTCTACGAGACAGCGCTGATCGTGGACACCAAGGAGGCCCTCGAGCATCGCCTCGCGCAGCTCCAGGCGGTGCAGAAGGCCGAAGAGGCTGTGTCCGCAGGAGCGGGCGCGGTCCCCGAAGGCCCCGACACCGACCTCAAGACGCTGCGCGCCGAGCTCAAGACGTCCACACGCCTCGCCGCGTTGTTCACGCCGCTCGCCAAGGCCTGCTGCACGGAGATGGCCAACAAGGTCGCCTACGACTCGCTGCAGGTGCACGGCGGGTCCGGCTACATGCGCGACTTCGCCGTGGAGCGCCACGCCCGCGACGCGCGCATCACCAACATCTACGAGGGCACGACCCAACTCCAGGTGGTGGCCGCCATCGGGGGGATCCTCGGCGGGACGCTCGCTGCTCGGCTGGACGAGTACGACACCGAGGACCTGGGCGGCACGCCGGAACTGCTCGGCAGAGTGCGTGCTGCTCGCGCCCGGCTGACGGAGTGCATCGACCGGGTGCGAGGAGTGCAGGACGTGCGCTTCCGCGATTTCCACGCGCGTCGGCTCACGGACATGGCCATCGACGTGTGTTGCGCGTACCTGCTGCTGCGCGGCGCCCAGGACGATGCGCGCCGGCTGCTGGCAGCGGAGTACTTCGTCGCCGCCGCCGGGGCGCGCGTGGAGAGCGCCGCCGTCCAGATCCTCGGCTCCGACCCGTCCCTGCTGGACAGCCTCCCCGCCCTCACGTCCGGCTGACGTCCGCCGCCGCACGGTGACGGCGGTTCGATCGCGGACTTCGACCCGCCGTCAGTCGGAGTCGCCCTCCGGCGTCCCGCCCTCCGGCTCCTCCTCGGGCTCGGGCAGGGGCGGTTCCACACGGTCGCCGCCGATCGCCGCCGCCCGCGCGAGACGGTCGCCCGCCACCGCCGCCAGCTCGTCCCCGTCCTCCGCGTCCTGGGGGAACCCCGCCACGCCGAGGCTCATGGTGAACCTGCCGAGCTCGCCGAGTTCGTCGTCCGCCAGGAGGGTGCCCCCGACCCGCCGCCGCACCCGGTCGGCGACGAGCCCCGCGGCCTCGGGTCCGGGCGGCGTGCTCGGGAGCAGCAGCGCGAACCTGCCCACCCCGAGACGACAGGCGACGTCGACTTTGTCGCGCAGGCTCGCGAGCAGCAGCCGGGCGGTGGCGGCCAGCACGGCGTCGCGGAACGGACGCCCTCGGGCCCGCGAGAGGTCGTCGCCGTCGAGCTCGGCCATCACGAGCGAGAGCGGCTGACGGTATCGTCGGGCGCGAGCGACCTCCGCGTACAGCCGCTCGTAGAAGTACCAGCGTCCGTACAGACCCGTGACGACGTCCGTGGCGGTCCGGCCCTGCAGGGCGCGGAACGCGCGGGCCCGCTCCAGCGCCATGCCGGCCTGCCCGGCGAGCAGGGCGGCAAGCTCGACCTCCTGCCGCCGGAACGACCGGTTCAGCGGCGCGGTCAGTTCGAGGTAGCCGTCGGCGGGCTCGTCCCGCCGGAACGGCACCAGGAGCCGCGCCTGACCGTCCGCGCTGCGCGCCTGCTCCGGCCGCCCGAGATCGGCCGCCTGCCGCGCCAGGGCGTCGGCGCGTGACTCCTTTGCGCCCGGCTCGCGAACGGAGGCCGCGGGCGCGAACGTGCCGTCGTCCTGACGGACCACCACGTCGGCCCGGCACGCGACGCCGGGCAGCAGCCGCGACGCCTCGGACCGGACCGCCTCCACGATCTCGTCCGTCGACAGCGAGGCGGCGATGCCGCTGCCCGCGGCCAGCATGCCCGTCAGGGTGTCGCACCGTCGGGCGTGCGCCTCGGCGAGACGGACGGCTCGCAGCACCGCGGCGGCGAGCCGCGCGAGCGTGTCGAGGCGGGCGTGCTCCTCGGCCGTGAGCCGACGCCCCTCGGTCGTGTCGGCGAGGCTGAGGACGCCCAGCACCTCCGCGCCGGCCGACAGGGGGATGTCGATGCGGAGCGTGTAGCCCGCCTGGGCGAGGGCGGCGGCGTCAGCCGGCGTGAGGTCGTCGCCGGCGTGGCGCTCCACGACCTCCGCGACGAGCACCAGACGGCGCAGGTCGTGACTCTGGTCGAGCGTCACGACGGCACCGGTGCAGTCGCTCCGCCGTGCGGCCGCCGCGTCGCTGCACCAGTAGGCGCGGCACTCCAGCGTGTCGGTGTCGCTGCTGAAGGTCCAGAGATCGACCGACCAGAGGCTCAGCGCACGGCCGACGTCCGCGACGACGGCGTGGAGCAGGTCCGCGACCTCGCGCCCCGCGACCGCAGGGGTGAGCCGCGTCTCGGTCATCCGTCCTCCCCTCTCTCCCTCGCCGACCGTCGTAGACTAGCAGGCGCGCGGACCGTCGACGACGATCGCTCAAGTCCCACGCGCGTCTGCCGATACAGGCATCGGTTCCCCCTTCATGAGGGCCGGACGCGGTTCCCCACCCGCCCGGCCCTGCGTTCTTTCCCGTCCGCCCCTCGATGCGACAAACCGCTCCTCCGACGTCCCCGGGAGATGCCCGCCGCCCTCTGGCCCCGGGTGGCGGCCGTATGCTACCTTTGCCCCAGGCCACAGGGAGACCGCCGTGATCTACTGCGTCGTACCGCCGGAGCTGGGCGAGGACACCTACCGACGGCTCGTCGAGCATTACCGGGACAACCCGAACGTCACCGTCATCATGGACCGGCGACGGGGCGAGCGCCGCACCGACCGCTCTGGCGGCGGCGCCCGCGAGACCCGCGACCGGCGGCGGCGGCCGCCCGGCTCGTTCGACATCTGACCCCCGTCTCCATGGTGATCCCGTGAACGACCCCCTGCCGCGCGGCAGCGAGACCAGCCTGGTCCTCACCCATCTCATGCAGCCCGCCGACGCCAACTACCTCGGCAACATCCACGGCGGCGTGATCATGAAGCTCATCGACGAGGCCGCCGGCGCCTGCGCGTTCCGCTTCTGTCGCACCAACGTCGTCACGGCCGCCATCGACCGCATCGACTTCCATCACCCGGTGCAGATCGGCAACCTGGTGCGCCTGCTCGCCAACGTCAACTACGCGGGGCGCACCTCGGTCGAGGTGGGTGTGCGCGTGGAGGCCGAGGATCTCACCACCGGGATGGTCACCCACACCAACTCGGCGTATCTCGTCTTCGTGGCCCTGAGCGGCACGGGCAGGCCCATCCCGGTGCCCCGACTCACGCCGGTGACCGACGAGCAGAAGGCGTGGTACGAGAAGGCGGCCGAGCGGCGCCGCAAGCGTCTGGCCGAGAGGGAGCCCGCCGACTGAGGTCGACCGCGAGGCGGAGGGCGTGTCCGCGCACGCCGACCCGGCACGCGCCGCGCGTCAACCGGTCGGCGCCTCACCCTCGAGCCGCAGCAGCTCCCGGAGCGCCGTGTCGGCGACGTCGAGCTGGTCTTCGCTGGGCTCGCTGGTAGTGAACAGCCGCTGCATCTCGAGACCCGGCCTGCGCAAGGTCCGCGCCAGGGGGTGGTCCTGGTGGCGCGCCATCCACGAGAACAGCTCCATCGCCGTGCCGATGCTCACCAGACCCGCGACGAACGTCGCCAACGGCTGCCGTTCCTTGCCGGCCGCGCGCAGCAGCAGGTTGGTGGCCAGACTCGTGACCATCATGGGCGCGACGAGGTTGGTGCCGCAGCGCGGATGTTCCCGGCCCGCCGTCGCCGGATCCGCGGCGCCCTCGTAGGCGGCCACGCTCTTGTGCTCGGCGCCGTGGTACCGCGAGAGCCGTGAGTCGCGCAGAGCCAGCAGCACCGGCGCCAGACTCACGCCGGCGGCCGCCAGCTCGCGGAGCACCGGCGACCCCCTGCCGACCGCACGCAGCGCGACCGTCGCCGCGGCGCTCGCCGCCGTCGCCGCCAGCAGCCGCGGGTCCTCCTGCGGCAGCACGGGCGCACCGGTCGCACGACGCACGGAGGGCAGCACCGCGAGCGCCTCTCCGAGCCGCACTACCCCGCGCACCACGGGCACGTGACGCAGCGCCTCCCGCCCCGGCAGCCGGGGTTTGGCGCCGGAGACGACGCGGATGCCGCCGTCCTCCTCCCGCACGGCGGCCGCCCAATGGCCGTCGCTCTGGAGCAGCACCCCGTCTCTCAGGGCCATCCCGCCCAGTTGCATCGTCATCCTCTCCTCAGGATACGGACTCTCACAGCGCCGGAAGCGGCTCCTCCGCTCCCCTGACGTCACTGAAGGGTGCCGTAAACACGTCGCGTCCTCGATCCGCCGCACCGCGTCCAGGCGCCGCGTCCGGGACGTCTGGTACCCTGTGGCGGACCAAGGAGACCTCATGGACCACCAGACAAGTATCCCCGGCGCGGTCGCCCAGCGCACCCCCGTCGCCGACCTCAAGAGCGGCCAGCCTGTCGAAGGGGCCTACTGCTGCTCAGAGAAGACCAACGCCACCGACCGCAACGGCAAGGCGTACCTGCGGCTCAAGCTGCGCGACGCCACCGGCGAGGTCGCGGCCATCCATTTCGACCCGTCCGACGAGGCGCTCGGCATCAGCGCCGGCGACGTCGTCATCGTCGGCGGCACCTACAGCGTGCACCCCAACTACGGCCCCCAGGTGCAGGTCCGCCGCCTGCGCCCGGCGGAGCCGCACGAGTACGCGGCCTCCGACCTTGTGCCTGTCTCGCCCATCGGCGCCGCGGAGCTCGCCGAACGCCTGCACGCCCTCATCGACTCGGTCACCGAGCCGCACCTCCGCGCTTTGCTGGAGCGGGCCTGCGACGGCTCACGCGAGCCGGGAGCCACCTTCGTCATCGCGCCGGCGGCGGTGCGCAACCACCACGCCTACCGGCACGGCCTGCTCGAGCACTCCGTCGTCGTCGCGGAGGCGGCCGCCGGCATCGCGGCGCGGTTCCCGTCGGTGGACCGCGACCTCGTCGTGGCCGGCGGGCTGCTGCACGACATCGGCAAGACTCTCGCCTACACGAGCGACGGCTTCACCCCCCAGATGACCGACGCCGGTCGCCTCCACGGCGAGATCGTCATGGGTCACGACATGGTCCGCGGCCTCATCGCGGAAGACCCGGACTTCCCCCCGGAGGCCGCACTGCGGCTGCGCCACATCATCGTCTCCCACCACGGCATGCGCGAGAAGGGCAGCCCGGTGGTCCCACAGACACGCGAGGCCGTGATCGTCCACTACTGTGACGACATGACCGCCCGCATCGCCGCCATCGACGACGCCGAGGCCGCGGCCCCGGCGGGCGAGCACTGGTCCGGGCGCATCTTCATGATCGACGCGCCGGCCTATCTCGGCCCGCGCGACGCGGCCGAGAAGGAGTGAGGCGGGGAGCGGGAGGCGCGCCTCCCGCTCCCCGTCGCATCCTCAGCCCCAGATCTCCCGACAGTCGGCCAGCACCGTCGCCGCGTGCCCCTTGGGCTTCACGGCGGGGTAGACCCGACGCAGCGTCCCGTCCGGGTCGATGATCCACGTGGTGCGCTTGGCGACGCCGACCCTGGGCCGCGCCACGCCGAACGCGCTCGCCACGACGTGCTCGCCGTGGTCGCTGACCAGCGGCATCCTGAGTCCGTGCTTCTCCGCCCAGCGGGCGTTGGCCTCAGGCTTGTCCACGCTCGCGCCGATCACCTGGGCGTCCAGGGCCGCGAACTCGTCCAGCAGACCGTTGAACTCAACGGCTTCGGTCGTTCAGCCGCCGGTGTTGGCCTTCGGGTAGAAGAAGAGGACCGTGCGCCTGCCCGGCGCGCCGAGATCGAAGCTGGTCCCGTCGTAGGAGACGCCGGTGACCGCCGGCGCCTTGTCGCCCTCCTTGAGCATCCGCCCCTCCTCCACGGTCGGCGGCGCGACCCCGGTGGGGCCGGCCTTGTCTGCCCGTGTGCTTACCCGAGCCCGGCGCGCCGCGAAACGGACCGCTCCGTGGCCAGACCGGTCGGGCGGCGCCCTGCGGCAGTGCCGCTCAGCCGCCCTCGAGGGGCAGCAGCGTCACCGGGAGGCTGCACCCGGCGCGGAACGCCTCGGCGTCGCCGGCGTCGCCCACGATGTCGCCGTAGTGCATCGGCACGGCGACCGCGGCGGTGACCATGTCGCAGGCGCCGCAGGCCTCGTCGTGCGTCATGACGTAGGTGCCGCTGACGGGCAGAAGGGCTACGTCGCACCGCACCTCACGCATCTCCGGCACCGCGTCGGTGTCGCCGGCGTGGTAGTAGCGCACCCCGTCGAGCGTGAAGACGTAGCCCACGTAGCCGGCCTCCCGCGGATGGAACGGGACGCCCGGCTCGCGGAACTTGTCGAGGTTGTAGGCGGGCACGGCCTCGACCGCCACTCCCGCAGCCTCGGTGCTCTCGCCCGGAGCCACGGTGACCGTGGACATGCCCTCGACCTGACTGGTCACCGACGCCGGGCCGACCACGACGGTGCCCGGCCCCGCGACGGCCTTGATGTCCGGCAGGCTCAGGTGGTCGAAGTGGTCGTGGGTGACGAGGATCACGTCGGCCGGAGGCTGTCCCGTCGGCAGCTTCCACGGGTCGACGTAGACGGTCACGCTCCCGTCGAAGCGGAACGAATCGTGACCCAGCCAGTGAACGTTCTCGAGCATGGCTTGCCTCCTGGGTGTCTGCGCAGACCCGCCCTGCCGACGATGGAACGACGATGGAGCCGGCCGGCCCGTGGACGCACCTCAGGCGGCCGACCGGGTGCGAGCACGGGCGGCCTACTCGATCTCGGCCTCGTGCTCGCCCTCGACCGCGGACTCAGACTGCGGCTCGTCGGCCGGCTTCGGCGCCGCAGTCACGGGACGGACGTTCGCAGCCTGCGGACCCTTGCGCCCCTGTTCGACCTCGTACTCGACCATCTGGTCCTTGTCGATCGCGGCCACGCCGGCGGCCAAACCGGTGACATGGACGAAGATGTCGTTGCCGTTCTCCTGTTCGATGAAACCGTAGGCCTTCTCGGTCGAGAACCACTTGACTTTCCCTTGAGGCACGTTGCTTCTCCTTTGATCTCGATGCGCATCACGAAGGCGCTCGGCGGCTTGAGCGGACGCACAGCGTCCGTCCCCCGCGCCGGCCTCCTGAGGCGCACGGCGTGGGGACAGTGTACCCGCGTTTGGAGCGACGGAAAAACCGTCTCTCGTGGGCGAAGCGGCGCGGCTCGACACGGCGGCCGGGGCGCGCCGCGTGACATCAGCAGCGCGAGACCGCGAAGACGGCGATGCGCGCCGTGAGGTTGGGCACGGCGAGGCGCGCCGGCGGGTCCTTGTCGAGCGACGCCAGGTAGAAAGTGTGCTCGATGCAGAGCCCCTCCGCGCGACAGAGGCTGCGGAAGTCCGTGATCGTGCACAGATGGATGTTGGGCGTGTCCCACCACTGGTACGGCAGGTCACGGGACATCGGCATGCGGCCCCGCAACGCGAGGTAGGCGCGCGGGATCCAGTGGGCGAAGTTGGGGAAGCTGACGATGGCGAGACGACCGACCCGTACCATCTCGCGCACGATCATCCGTGGCCGGCGCAGTTGCTGGAGACTGAGACTCAGGATGACGATGTCGTGAGACTGGTCGGAGAAATCGGCGAGCCCGGCGTCGAGGTCGCCGTGGAACACGGAGAGGCCGCGGGCCACGCACTTCTCCACCGCGGACTGGTCGATCTCGACCCCGCTGCCGTGCACGTGCTTGCGCGTGATGAGCTTGTCGAGCAGATCGCCCTCCCCGCAGGCGAGGTCGAGCACCGTCGCGCCCTCGGGCACGAGACCCTCGATGAGCTCATGGTCGATGCGTCGCGTCACGCGGCCCCCTCATCTGTGGTACGACTTCGAGCCGCTCGAGAGGAAGGCCGCGATGATGCCCTCCATCTTCTCGCGCTCGAGCAGGAATGCGTCATGGCCGAAGTGGCTCTCGACCTCGTAGTAGCTGACGTGCCTCTGCGTGGCGCGCAGCGCGCTGACGATCTCCTTGAGCTGATAGGGTGGATGCAGCCAGTCGCTGCTGAAGCCCATGACCAGGAACCGTGCCTTGACGGCCTCGAACGCCTTCACGAGCGTGCCGTGCCGGCGGGTGAGGTCGAAGTAGTCCAGGGCGCGCGTGATGTAGAGGTAGGTGTTGGCGTCGAACCGGTTGGTGAAGCTCAGGCCCTGATAACGCAGGTAGCTCTCCACCTCGAAGTCGGCCGAGAAGGTGAACGTATAGTCGTGGATGTCCTGCAGGCGACGGCCGAACTTCTCCTCCATGGCCTCGTCGCTCAGATACGTGATGTGACCGACCATACGCGCCACGCTGAGGCCCTTGGCCGGCGACCTGCCGCCGTAGTAGTGGCCGCCCTGCCAGTCGGGGTCGGCCATGATCGCCTGGCGGCCGACCTCGTTGAAGGCGATCGCCATGGTGGGCTGACGCGCCGCGGTCGCCATCGGGACGCAGAGGTGCGTCCTGTCCGGGTGGGACACGGCGAGCTCGAGCACCTGCATGCCGCCCATCGACCCACCCACGGCGGCGAGCAGCTTGTCGACTCCGAGGTGGTCCAGCAGCCGCACCTGTGCGTTCACCATATCCTTGATGGTGATCATCGGGAAGTCGGTGCCGAAGGGCCTGCCCGTCGCCGGATCCACGGAGGAAGGGCCCGTGCTCCCGCCGCAGCCGCCGATCACGTTCGCGCAGATCACGAAGTACCTGTCGGTGTCGAGCCCCTTGCCCGGACCGATCAGCATGTCCCACCAGCCCGGACGCTTGTCGGCGACGTCGTGTCGCCCGGCGACGTGCGCGTTGCCGGAGAGGGCGTGCGTGACGAGGATGGCGTTGTCGCGGCGTTCGTTGAGCGACCCGTAGGTCTCGTAGGCGAGCGTGAACGGAGCCAGGACGCCGCCGCCCTCCAGCGGCAGTTCCTGACCCGGGCGATCGAACGTCACATGCCTGGTGCGGACGATGCCGGCGCTGCCGGCGTCGTCGTCGAACCCCATGGCGACGTCGCCGATCTCCTTGCGCGTTGTGGGCCTCTTCCCGCTCATGACGTCGGCGATTCTACCCGACGCGTCCGGCGGCGCCGCTGAGCGTCCTCGTCTCACGCTCTGGCGAGCGCCTGCTCGAGATCGGCGACGATGTCGTCGATGGTCTCGAGCCCGACGCTCAGGCGCACGAAGTCGTCCGTGACGCCGGTCGCCCGCTGCTCCTCGGCGGTGAGCTGCGAGTGCGTCGTCGTCGCCGGGTGGATGGCGAGCGACTTGGCGTCGCCGATGTTGGCGAGGTGCGAGAAGAGCCGGGTGCTCTCCACGAAACGCCGGCCTGCCTCCCGGCCGCCGGCGATGCCGAACCCGACGATCGCGCCGAACAGCCCGCGATGGTGATACCTGCAGGCGGTCCCGTGCGTGGCGTGGCACTCGAGCCCCGGGTACAGCACCCAGGTCACCTTGGGATGCGCCTCCAGGAACTGCGCGACCGCCAGCGCGTTGGCGCTGTGGCGCTCCATGCGCAGGGGCAGCGTCTCCAGCCCCTGGAGGAAGAGGAACGCGTTGAACGGCGAGAGCGTGGCGCCGACGTCGCGCAACAGGTCCACCCGCAGCCTGGTGATGTAGGCGAGCGGCCCGAGCGCCTCGTGGAAGCGCAGCCCGTGATAGCTGGCGTCCGGCTCCACCAGTCCCGGGAACCTGTCGTTCTGCGACCAGTCGAACCGGCCGGCGTCGACCACGACGCCGCCGATGGAGGTGCCGTGGCCGCCGATGAACTTGGTGGCCGAGTGCACCACGACGTCGGCGCCGTGGTCGAGCGGCCGGATGAGGTACGGCGTCGCCATCGTGTTGTCCACGACCAGCGGGACACCGGCCTCATGGGCGACGTCGGCCACGGCACGGATGTCGAGGGTGTCGAGCTTGGGGTTCCCGACCGTCTCGGCGTACAGCAGCTTGGTGGACGGCCTGACGGCGCGACGGAAGTTCTCGGGGTCGACCGGGTCGACGAGTTCCACCTCCACCCCGAGCCGCGGCAACGTGTGCACGAACAGGTTGTACGTGCCGCCGTACAGGCTGTTGGCGCTGACGACGTGGTCGCCGGCGCCGGCGATGTTGAGGATCGCGAACGTGACCGCCGAGGATCCCGAGGCCAGGGCCAGCGCGCCGACCCCGCCCTCGAGCGCGGCGACACGCTTCTCAAGGACGTCGGTGGTCGGGTTCATGATGCGCGTGTAGATGTTCCCCGGCTCCTTCAGGCTGAAGAGGTCGGCCGCATGGTCGGCGTCGTCGAACACGTACGACGTCGTCTGGTAGATGGGCACGGCGCGGGCGTTGGTCGCCGGGTCCGGCTCCTGCCCGCCGTGCAGGGCGAGGGTCTCGAAACCTTGCGACCGCGTCTCGGTGTCCGTCATGGCTGCTCCGCTCCTGTCAGATGTGGTACATGGGCGCCCGTGTGGCGCGCGCGGCGGCGGCGGCGATCGTGGCCGAGCCGAGGATGGCGCGGGCGCACTCGCGCACCTCGCGCCAGACCGGGGCGACCAGAGCCTCGGCCTGGCCGCCCTCCTGCACCCGTCCGCCGGCGGCGGCCGGCGGTCCGGCGAGCGCGGCCGATCCTGCTCCCCGGCCGTCGATGAGGTCGATCACGTCCGCGAAGCTCACGCTCGCAGGATCGACGACCAGCAGATATCCGCCGCCCTTGCCACGCCGGCTCTCGACGAGGCCGCCCTTCCGCAGGGCCGCCATGACCTGCTCGAGGTACTTGGGCGGCACTCCGGTGAAGGCGACGATGTCGCGCGCCGGGACCGGTCCGGCGCCGTCCGCGAGCGCGAGCCCGACGAGCGCCCGGATCGCGTACTCGCTCTTGGTGGAGAGATGCGCCACGTGACTCCCGCGTCGGCCGTCGGATCCCTACTTGTCGGTAGGGAGAGGGACGTTACGGCCGGATGCGGAGCTTGTCAACCGG
>JAAYBE010000186.1 GCA_012719015.1 Actinomycetota bacterium | reverse complement strand
GGTGCTCGTGGAACTCGGCCAGCGCCATCTCCACCATGCTGACGGCGCCGGTGACGATCTTGCGCCGCGCCGCGATGATCGCCTCCGCCTGCTGGCGGCGCAGCATGGCCTGGGCGATCTCGGGCGAGTACGCGAGGTGGCTGAGGCGCGCCTGCTCGACCACGACGCCCGCCTGCGCGAGCCGCTCGGTGAGCTCGACGCGCAGCGCCTCGGAGACGTCGTCCACGTTGCCGCGCAGCGTGACCTCGTCGTCGGAGTCGGCGGACGTCTCGCCGGAGTCGTACGGGTAGGCGCTGGCGAGGTGCCTCACGGCGGTCTCGCTCTGCATGGCGACGTAGCTCTCGAAGTCGTCGACATCGAACACGGCCTTGGCCGTGTCGTCCACGCGCCAGACCACCACGGCGGCGATGTCCACCGGGTTGCCGCGCTTGTCGTTGACCTTGAGGCGCTCGCCGTTCAGCGTCCTCGCCCGCAGGCTGACCTTGTAGCGCCTGAGCCTCTTGGCGCCTGTCTGGCCCTGGGCATCGTCGCTCTTCTTGCCCCAGGGCCACTGGGTCTGGCTGCCGGTCGACTGTCCGGCGGGGCCGTTGGCGTAGAACGGGTTGCCCCAGCGGAACCCGACCTGGCGGCAGGTGCCCTTGTAGTCGCCGAAGAGGATGAGCACGCGCGCCTCGTTGGGCTGGATGGTGAAGAAGCCGGGGCTCAGCAGGCCGGCGACGACGCCGGCGACGACGCCGCCGGCGAAGAGGCTCCACACGGGCTCGGCGGCGCCCTCCGCACCGGTCGTGCCCCAGACGAAGGCGAGAGCGATCAGGACGGGGCAGAGGGTGTAGAGCGCGACGGTGACGGCGAGCATGGGCCAGCCGCTCATCACCCGCTTCTCGCGCTCCTGGGTCGGGGTCTTCTGGTCCGCTGGCATGGCGCCCACCTCCGGGGGCCGCGCCGGCGGGTCCTCACCGCCCGTGTGGTCGCGCGGCCACGCTGTTCGCGATACCGATATGATATCATATCGGTATCGCACTCTCCAGCCCCCGTCGTCTCCGTGTAGCCGGGCACGGCGACGCCTGCGGCCAGGACGCCGTTGCCTCGGGCCGGCGTGCACGGCATACTCGCGCGGGACTGCGGCGCCGACGGCGCCCGCACGCCGCGCCTGAGCGCGGCTCGAGAGGGGGCACAGATGAGGATCCGGATCCCGATACTCGCGGCCGTCGCGGCCGTGCTGCTGCTCGCGCCGGCCGCACCGGCGCCGGCGGTCCCGCCGCAGTTCCCGCACTCCTGGGCGCCGCTGACCGGTGGATTGCGGCAGATCAAGGACACCCTCGACACGCGCGCCTTCTGCAAGGGACCCTCGGGGACGGTGTACGAGGTCGCCCTCGGGCAGACCCCCGCGTACTACGCGGCGGTCGCCAGGATCAGGGTCTCGGACGGCAAGGTCGTGCGCGCCTGGACATACCCCGGGACGCCGGGGGCCGGCGTCATCCCACGGGCGGCGGCGAGCGACGGCGCGGGCAACCTCTTCCTCGCTCTCGAGACCGTCTCAGGCAGGCGCGACTGGGTCGTCGTCAAGTACTCCCCGGTGGGCACGCGACTGTGGAGGCGTTCGTACGACAGCGGCAACGGCCAGGACACGCCCTACGGCATGGCGGTCGACCGCCGCGGCGACGTGATCGTGGTCGGCACCAGCGAGGCGGCCGGGGGCTACGACGCCGCCGTCGTCAAGTGGAGCGCCGGCGGGGCGCTCAGGTGGAAGCGCGTGGTCTCACGGCCGGGCCTCGACCTGATCGAGGCGGTCGCCGTGGATGCGGACGGCAACGTGTACGCCGCCGGCGACCGCGGCGAGTCCGGCGGCGCCGGCACGGCGATCCTGCGCTCCTACACGTCCGGCGGGAAGGTCCGGTGGACGGCGACCGCGGTGTCCCCGGCGATGCCCGCGTGGCGCCATGTGGTGGTCAGGGGGAAGAGGGTGTACGTCGCCGGGCAGTCGACCGGCGTCCCCTCCACCAACGCACTGATGGCGATGAAGTACACGACCGCCGGCGTGAGGGCCTGGAGCGACATCAGGACGCTCACGTTCGCGAACGGCGCCTGGGCCGAGAGCCTGGCCGTGGATCGGGCAGGGGCGCCGGTCGTGGCCGGCGTCGTCTACGGCATCGGGGTGTCCGGCGAGGACCAGGGCGTCGTCTGGAAGCTCACGCCGGCCGGCGGCACGGCCTGGCACAGCGAGTTCGAGGACGTCGACTTCCAGTTCGACGGTTCCTTCAAGGCGGTCGGCGTCGACTCCGCCGGCCGCATCTACGCCGCCGGCGGCAAGTACTACTCGGATCAGACGGCCAATCTGCTGATGGTGCGCTACTCGGCCGGCGGCTCGGCGCAGGCGATGTGGCGCTCCGATGGCCAGCAGAGCGGCTACTGTGCGTTCACGGACCTGCTGGTCCTGAGCGACTCGCAGGTGCTGGCCGCCGGCCAGGTGCAGGGCTGGGTCGGTGGCGTCAACGCCGACGCCTGCGTCTACCGCGCGAAGACCACCGGCCCGTGAGACAGGGGGCGCCGGCCCGGCTCCCCGCGCCACCCCGGTGACGGGTAGGATCACGGCCGTGGATCCTTCGCCCTCCGCCGCCTCCGTGGGCGTTCGTACGGCCACGTCCGCCGGGTCGTCGCGCTACCGCTTCGTCGTCCTGACGGTCGTCTGGGCTGCTTACCTCGTGGTCTTCCTCTCGCGCCTCTGCGTCGGCCCGCTGGCGCCGTTCCTCAGGGATGCGTTCGACCTCAGCAACGCCCAGGTCGGCGGCCTCACGAGTGCGACGGCTGTCGTCTACGCGCCCACGCTCATCTTCGCGGGCTGGCTCGTCGACAGCATCGGCGTGCGCCGGGCGCTGCTCACGGGCACCGCGATCACCGGCGCCTGCATCGGCGCCGTGGCGCTGGCGCCGAGTTACGGGACCATGCTCCTGCTGCTCGGCGCGTCCGGGCTCGGCTGCGGCTTCATCTACCCGACGGCGGTCAAGGCCATCATGCTGTGGTTCCCGGCCGGGGAGCGGGCCACCGCCGTGGGCGTCAACCAGTCGGCCGTCAACGTCAGCGGCATGCTGGGCGCCGCGGTCATGCCGTGGCTGGCGGCGGCGTTCGGCTGGCAGGCCGGTTTCGCGTTCGCAGCCGTGCTCGCCCTCCTGGTCTGCGTCCTCGCCGTGGCCCTGTACCGTGATCCGCGGCCGGAAGACCCTCCGTCGGCGACTCCGCCCGAGGTTCCGCTCCATGAGCTCGACGGGGCGCGGCCGACGTCCGACGACGACGGGTCCTCCGGACGCGTCACGGCCACGGCCGGGTTCGTCGCGGTCCTGCGTTCGCGTGACATCTGGATGATGGGGCTCGCGGCCCTCCTCCTGGGTGCGGTCGAGTTCGCCGCGCTGGCCCACCTCGTGCTGTTCCTGAACGGCGCCTGGGGCCTCGGCGTGGCCGCCGCCGCCGGTATGCTGGCCTTCAGCCAGCTCGCCGGCGCCGTCGGCAAACCGCTCAGCGGGCTGGTGAGCGACCGGGTCCTGGGCCGCCGCCGCGTCCCGGCGCTGATCGGCATGGGGGCGCTGGCCGCGCTCTCCTGCGTGGCGTTCGCCGTGCTCGCTCCCGGCCATACGGGGCTGCTCTGGGGCGCCCTGTTCCTGCTCGGCGTCGGAGCGATCGGGTGGGGCGGCTTGATGGGCACGCTGGCCGGCGAGACCGGCGGCCGCACCGCCGCCGGGGCCGCCGCCGGCGTCTCCGCCGCCTTCGTCAACGTCGGGATCTTCCTCGGCCCGCCGATCTTCGGCCTCATCGTCGACCGGACCGGGGCGTACGCGCCGGCCTGGTGGGCTCTGGCTGCG
>JAAYBE010000185.1 GCA_012719015.1 Actinomycetota bacterium | reverse complement strand
CGTTCTCCATGGCGATCGTCGGGTCGTTCGTGGCCTGGGGCGTGTACAAGGGCTCCCGCAGACTGGGCGCCCCCCTGTGGCTGGCGGTGTTCCTCGGGGCCGCGCTCGGCGACCTCACGACCTACGTGGTGACCTCCGTGCAGCTGGCGTGGGCGTTCCCGGATGCGGCCAGCGGATTCGCCGGATCCCTGGCCAAGTTCGGGAGCATCTTCGCGGTCACGCAGATCCCACTGGCGATCAGCGAGGGCCTGCTCACGGCGCTCATCATGGGATATCTGATCAAGTACAGCCGCTCCGAGCTCGACGAGACCGGGCTGCTGCGTCAAGGGCAGGTGGCGTGATGAAGAAATGGACCATCCTCGTTCTCTGCGCGGTGATCGCGCTTGCGATCGTCCCGCTCGTCGTCACCGGCGGCGCCGAGTTCGGCGGCGCCGATGGAGAGGCCGAGACGGCGATCAACGAGATCGACGCCGGCTATGAGCCCTGGTTCTCCTCCATCTGGGAGCCGCCCAGCGGGGAGATCGAGAGTCTCCTGTTCGCGCTGCAGGCCGCGATCGGAGCCGGTCTCGTCTTCTACGCGCTCGGGTATTACATCGGACGGGCCAAGGGGCTCGCACAGGCTGCGGTGACGGGCGCCGGAGCGCCGTCGTCCGCGGCTCCGGCGGCGTCACCGACGTCGTCTCCAGAGGCGTCGTGAAGACGATCGACCGCATCGCCTACTGCAACAGACTGGCAGGACGCAGTGCGGCGGAGAAGACCGCCTTCTGCATGGGCATGCTCGTCGCCGCCCTGGTACTGCCTCCCTGGCCCGGGGGGCTGCTCGTCCTGGTCGTGATGCTCGTCGCCACCCTGGGGATCGCGGGCGTGCCGACCGGCGTCTACGCCAGGATGATGCTCGGGCCGCTCGCCTTCCTGGCCGTGGGGATCGTGCCCCTGCTGGTCTCCGTCGACCTCGGCGGTCGATGGGTGGTCGACCTGCACTGGGCCCCCGACGGCGCGGAGCTCGCGCTCCGGGTCACCCTGCGCTCGCTCGCCGCCGTGTCGTGCCTGTTCTTCCTCTCGATGACCACACCCGTGCCCCAGGTCCTGCGCGTGCTGCGTCGGCTGCGCGTGCCGGCGGTGCTCACGGAGGTCGCCCTGCTCGTCTATCGGGACGTGTGGGTCTTCGTCGACACGGTGCGGTCCATCCGGGCGGCACAGGCGTCGCGGCTGGGGTACAGCTCCCTGCGGAGCAGCTACCGCTCGCTGGGCATGCTGGCGGCGACGTTGTTCGGGCAGGCTCTGCAGCGCGCCCGCACCATGGACAGCGGACTCCGGGCGCGTAACTGGCAGGGGGAGATCCGCGTGCTGGACGACGGCGCGGCGGCGAGCCTGCTCGGCTTCACGGTCGTGACGGCCGTCGTCACGCTCACTGTGGCGGCGTCACTGCTGACCGCATGGATGATCTAGACGGCGCGGTGCTCGCGGCGCGGGGCCTGCGCTACGAGTACGACGGCGGAGCCTGCGCGCTCGACGGCCTCGACCTGACGGTCAGGGCGGGCCTTCGCCACGCCCTGGTGGGGGCCAACGGAGCCGGGAAGACCACTCTCTTCCTGCACCTCAACGGGACGCTGCGGCCCAGGTCCGGGACGGTGTTCGTGGACGGCCGGCCCGGCGACTACACACGGGCCGGCCTCTCGGCGTGGCGTCAGGTCGTCGGGCTGGTGTTCCAGAACCCCGACGACCAGCTCTTCGCGGGGAGCGTGGCGCAGGACGTGTCGTTCGGGCCGTTCAACCTCGGGCTCTCGACGGGCGAGACCCGCGCGCGGGTGACGGCCGCGCTCGAGGCGCTGGAGATCTCACACCTCGGCGAGAGGCCCACCCACATGCTCAGTTTCGGCCAGAAGAAGCGGGTCTCGATCGCCGGCGCCGTGGCCATGCGCCCCAGGGTGCTCATCATCGACGAGCCGCTCTCGGGTCTGGATCCCCGTGGCGCGGACCAGTTCCTCGGCGTGCTGCGCGACCTGCACGCGTCGGGGACCACGGTGGTGATCGCCACCCACGACATGGCGCTCGCGTACGAATGGGCGGACCGCGTCTCCATCGTGAAGGAGGGTCGCATCCTGGCGTCGGGCGCCCCGGACGACGTGATGACGGACGCCGCCATGCTCGAGGACTGCGGGCTGCGGCGTCCCTGGGTGCTCGACCTGGACGCCGCGCTGAGGACGGCCGGGTTGTTGCCGGAGGGCCGCGGGCCGCTGCGGTCGCGTGACGAGGTCATCGCCGCCGTGGCGGCGCTGCGGCGGGGGTCTGCGGCGGCGGTTGAGTCACGGCGCTAGTTGAGATATCTTCTCAACTCTGTCGAGAGCGACCAGCGACCGTGATCGGAGAGACCCGGACTTGACCGAGATCACGCCCCAGGAGGACATCGAGGCGGTCCTGCGGCGCAAGGGCATCCCTTTCACGCGGCAACGGCGCCGGGTCTGGGAGTTCTTCACCGGCGCCGACCGCGCCGTGACCATCACCGAAGCCGCCGACGCGATGAGATGCGAGGCCGTCGGCCAGGCGACGGTCTACCGTGCCGTCCAGCTCTTCAACGATCTCGGGCTGCTCGCCCGCGTGCAGGACGGGCGCGGCGCGATCTGCTACATCGCCCCGCCCATCGGGCACAGCCATCCGCTCATCTGCGGCATCTGCCGTCGGGTCATACGGTTCGACGGAGAGGGCGACCTGACGGCGCTCGAGGCGCATCTGTCCGAGACGACAGGGTTCGACATCTACGGCCACCACCTCGAGGTGTACGGCATCTGCCCGTCCTGTCGGGCCGGGAAGGCGGGTGACCATGTCGAGTGACTCACCGCCGACCGGCGGCCGGGTCTCCGGCTCCAGCGCAGGCCCTGTCCCCGCCGGCCGGGACCCGATCGCCGGCGCCCGTGTGTTCGTCTCGTGGAGCGGCGGCAAGGACGCCTGCCTCGCGTTGCGACGGGCCGTCGCCCGCGGCGCGGAGCCGGTCGCCCTCGTGTGCATGCTGCACGAGGGCGGCCGGGTCAGCCGCGGTCACGGCCTGCCGCTCGCGCTGCTCGAGGAGCAGGCCGCCGCCCTCCGCGTACCCCTCGTGACCCGCGCCGCCACGTGGGAGGAGTACGAGGACACGTACATCGCGCTCCTCCACGAGCTGCGCGGACAGGGCGTGGAGGCCGGCGTGTTCGGCGACATCGACCTGCAGGGACACCGCGATTGGGTCGAGCGGGTCTGCCGGACCGCCGGCCTCGGCTG
>JAAYBE010000025.1 GCA_012719015.1 Actinomycetota bacterium | reverse complement strand
TCGGTGCGGCGGCTGTAGTGGCGCGCCCGCAGGGCGCTCGCCATCTGGTCGATGAGCGCGGACACGGCTCCAGCGTGGCCCTGTCCGCGCCGCCGTTCAAGAGGTGACCGGCAACGTCAACGGGGTCACGGACGCGCGGTCGCCGGGCGGCGCGCCCGGGAGGACGGCCGGGGCCGCGGCGCGGCCCCGGCCGTCTATGCTTCAGACCTTCTTGACGCCCGCGATGAGCTTGCCGGCCACGTCCTGGGCGTCGCCGTAGACCATGCGCGTGTTGTCCGCGTAGAACAGCTTGTTCTCGATGCCGGCGAAGCCGGCGCCGCGTCCGCGCTTGATCACGAACGCCTGGTGCGCCTTGTCGACGTCGAGGATCGGCATCCCGTAGATGGGGCTGGCCGGGTCGTCGCGGGCGGAGGGGTTCACGACGTCGTTGGCGCCGATCACGATGGCCGCGTCGGCGGTCGGGAACTCGCCGTTGATCTCGTCGATGTCGAAGATCATGTCGTACGGCACTCCCGCCTCCGCCAGCAGGACGTTCATGTGGCCCGGCATGCGTCCGGCGACGGGGTGGATGGCGAACTTGACCTGGACGCCGCGTTCGTCGAGCAACTTGGCCAGCTCCCACACCTTGTGCTGGGCCTGGGCGACCGCCATACCGTAACCGGGCACGATGATGACCTTCTGGGCGAAGGCCAGGGTGACGGCGGCGTCGTCGGCGCTCGACTCCTTCATGGCGCCCTCGATCGCCTCGAGCTCCTGGCCGCCCGCGGCGCCGAAGCCCGCGAACAGGACGTTGCCGAGCGACCGGTTCATGGCCTTGGCCATCAGCTGCGTGAGCAGTGTGCCGGCGGCCCCGACCACGATACCGGCGATGATCAGGGCGCCGTTGCCCAGGACGTATCCCTCGAAGCCGACGGCGAGGCCGGTGAGGGCGTTGTAGAGGCTGATCACGACCGGCATGTCGGCGCCGCCGATGGGCAGCGTCATGAGCACGCCGTAGAGGACCACCAGGGCGTAGAACACGATCAGGATGAGCATCTGCCCGCCGCCCATGTTCCCGGTGTGCTGCAGCGCGATGACGACCGCCAGCGCGACGCCGGCGGCGAGCACCAGCAGGTTGAGCACGTTCTGGCCCGGGAAGAGGAACGACTTCTTGATCAGGCCCTGCAGCTTGGCGAAGGCGATCATGCTGCCGCTGAAGCTGACGGAGCCGATCAGGGCGCCCAGGATGCCGAGCACGGCGAAGCTGGCCGGCATGGTGCCCGGCCGCATGAACTCGACGGCGCCGATCAGCGCCGCCGAGGCGCCGCCCATGCCGTTGTAGATGGCGACCATCTGCGGCATGTCGGTCATCGCGACGCGGCGCGCCGCCACGTAGGCGACGGCGCCGCCGACGACCAGCGCCGCCGTCATCCACACGTAGTTGCCCATCCCGGGCGTCGCGAACGTGATGACCGTGGCGACGAGCATGCCGACGCCGGCCCAGACGATGCCGCGCCGCGCCGTGCGCGGCGAGCTCATGCCCTTGAGGCCGAGGATGAAGAGAACCGCGGCGGCGATGTAGGCGATCTGGATCAGGTCGTCATGCATCGCCGCCTCCCTTCGTGGCGGAGACGGCGTCGGACCCCGCAGCGGCGGCGCCCTTCTTGCGGTCGCCCGAGCTCTTGAACATCTCGAGCATGCGCTCGGTGACGGCGTAGCCGCCCATGGCGTTGCCCGCGCCGAGCACCACGGCGAGGAAGCCGAGGATGCGCTCCGGCGTCGTGTCCGCCACTCCCAGCGCCACCATGGCGCCGACGACCACGATGCCGTGGATGAAGTTGGAGCCGCTCATGAGCGGCGTGTGCAGGATCACAGGGACCCGGGAGATGACCTCGTACCCGACGAAGGCGGCGAGGATGAAGATGTAAACGGCCGCGAACCCGGTGATCATGACGCGCCTCCTTCGTCAGGGCGCGCCGAGCCGTCGGCGGCGTCCTCGCCGTCGTCGTTCTCGACGGCCGGCCGCGACGCCGCCTCGGCCTCGGCCGCCGGCCTCGGCGCCGACGGCCCCTCGATACGTTCCTTGATCGTCTGGTTCACGATCGCCCCGTCGCGCGTGAGCACGCTGCCGGCCAGGATCTCGTCCTCCCAGTCGAGCTCCAGCTCGCCGTCCACGATGAACGGCGTCAGGAAATACATCAGGTTGCGCGCGTACTGGTCGCTGGCGTGGATGGGCAGCATGGCGGGGATGTTGAGCGGTCCGTAGACGATCACGCCGTTGGGCGCCTGGTACTGCTCTCCGGGTCGCGTGAGCTCGCAGTTGCCGCCGCCCTCGGCCGCCATGTCGACGATCACGGCCCCGGACCTCATCTTCTCCACCACGTCGGCCGTGACGAGCTTGGGCGACGGCCGACCGGGGACCG
>JAAYBE010000184.1 GCA_012719015.1 Actinomycetota bacterium | reverse complement strand
TTGACCTTGTCGAAGAGCTCACGGAGCACGTAGACCTCGTACTCCTGCCCCCACGGGAAGGTGTCGCCGGGCTCGATCAGGTTCTTGTAGCGCAGCTCGAACGGGTCCATGCCGATCTTCCGGGCCATCTCGTCGATGATGCTCTCGGCGGCGAAGTACGCCTGCGGCGACCCCCAGGCGCGGAACGGCGCCCCCCACCCGTGATTGGTACGCACGAGGTGACCCGTGCCGCGCATGTTCGGGATGCTGTACCCCGCGCCGCAGAAGAGGCCCCGCTGCGTGAGGTTGTCGCCGAACTCCATGTACGGACCGTGGTCGACCCACCACTCGTTGTCCATCGCGAGAAGCTTGCCGTCCTCGTCGGCGGCGAGCTTGCAGTGGAACCAGAACGGCGAGCGCTTGCCCGTGTAGGCGATGCTCATCCAGTAGCTGTACTTCAGGTAGACCGGCCGGCCCGTCGCCAGGTGCGCCGCGCCCACCAGAGCCTCCAGGGTCGGGCAGAACTTGTACCCGAAGGTGCCGCCGGTCCAGTTCTGGACCATGCGCAGCTTCTCCTCGTCCACTCCGAGCCCTTCGGCGATCATGGCCGCGTGCAGGTAGAGCGCGATGCTCTTGGAGTGGATGGTGAGGCGGCCGTCCTCGTCGGTGTAGGCGAAGCCGCAGTCGGGCTCGAAGAAGAGGTGCGGCTGCCGCTGCAGGTAGTACTTGCCCTCCACGACGTGCGCCGCACGCGCGAAGATCTCCTTCGTGTCCTCGCCCTTGATGAGCGGCTGGTGGTAGTACACGTTCGGCGTGCCGGGATAGATCTCGATGGCGTCGTCGGCCATCGCGTCGAGGGCGTTCATGTAGGCCGGGAGCTCCTCCAGCTCCACCTTGACCTTGTCGACCGCCGCCTCGGCCTGCTCGACGGTGTCGGCGCACACGATCGCGATGGCGTCGCCGTACTGGTACACCTTGTCGTCGCAGAGGATCGGGCGCTCCCAGCCGTCGGCGAGCGTGTCCTCGGGGAACATGACGAGACCGTTGATGCGGTTCCGACCCTTGACGTCCTTGTGCGTGACGACCTTGTACACACCGGGCATCTTCTCGGCTTCGCTCACGTCGATCGAGAGGATGTTGGCGTGCGAGACCTGGGCGTGCACGACGGCGCAGTACAACGTACCGGGGGGCATCTTGTACTCGTAGTCGGCGCCGTAGTCGATCGCGCCCGTCACCTTGGCGACCGCGGAGGGCCGCGGGAAGCGCGTGTTCCAGATGCGGCCGTCGTCCGGGATCTTGTACCGCAGTTCGTCCTCGCTCATCTCGCCGCGCAGCACCTTGGCGGCGTCCTGGACGGCGTCCACCAGGGGCTTGTACCCGGTGCAGCGGCAGACGTTGGCGTGCTTCTGCCACCAGTCACGGATCTCCTCGCGAGTGGGATCGGGGTTCTGGTCGAGCAACGCCTTGGAGGAGACGATGAACCCGGGGGAGCAGTAGCCGCACTGGGCGCCGCCGTGCAGGATCCAGGCCAGCTGAAGGGCGTGCAGCTTGTCGGGCCGCCCGATGCCCTCGATGGTCGTGATCTCCGCCTCGGCCGGCACGCGCTTCATCGTCGTACTGCACGAACGGACGACCTTGCCGTTCATGATGACCGAGCACGAGCCGCACTGGCCCTGACCGCACCCGACCTTCGTACCGGTCAGGCCGAGCTGGCCACGCAGCACGTCCGAGAGCTTCTGCGACGGCTCGCACATGACGGTCGTCGGCACGCCGTTGATGTTGAGCAGCTTCCTGTCCATTCAGGACCCCCTGTGAACGTTGGTGAAGACGGCGACGTCTGGATGTTCCGGGACCTCACCCTTTCTCGGTCCGGCTGCTCCGGGCCGGTATGGCTCCGGTCCCTCCGGCCCGGAGCGTCAAGTACACAAAGGCTCCTCCGAGCGCCGCGAGCTGCCCGCGACGGGAGGAGAAGACCCTGAGTTGCCTGTACTCCCGTCTTCAGGGGGACGCCCGCGGGGTCTCCGGGCGGAGTGAAGGGAGAGTGGAGGAAGGGGCCCACGCCCAGGGGCGCGACCGCGACCGGCTCTCCTTTCCGCACTGGGAGACACGGCGGTTTCCCGCTGTACCCTTCCGGCGCAGGCTCCATAGGCAAGGCCGCCAAGCCATGCCCGTAGGACTCGAGCGCTCGGAGAAGCCTCCACAGCCTAAGGATGTCCTTAGCGCCCTGTTATCGCCAAGTCGCTGAATCCGCTCGGGGGCGAATCGCCATAATGGAGCGCCGGCAGCGGGCCGCGCAATTGTCAAAGGCGGGGCCCGCCCCTATGATGAAGGCAGGGGAGCCTCCTCGGCTCCACGCATCCCCTCGGCCGCCGCCGGGCCTCGCCTGCAGTGAGAGCGAGCCCCCGCGGCGGCCGAAGCAGTCCAACGAGACGGAGGGAGTCGCAGTGCCCGGTACCGTCGTGGTCGGCGCCCAGTGGGGCGACGAGGGCAAAGGCAAGATCACGGACCTGCTGGCCGAGAAGGCCGACGTAGTGGCGCGCTTCCAGGGCGGCAACAACGCCGGCCACACGATCGTCCGCGACGGCGAGGAGTTCAAGCTCCACCTCATCCCGTCGGGCATCCTGTACGAGGCCAAGACCTGCGTGATCGGCAACGGCGTGGTGATCGACCCGCACATCCTGTTCGGAGAGCTGGAGGCGCTGCGCGCACGCGGTATCAGCGGCGACAACCTGCGCGTGAGCGGCAACGCCCACCTGATCATGCCGTACCACCTGCTGCTGGACGGCGCCAGCGAGCAACAGCTCGGCAAGTACAAGATCGGCACTACCGGCCGCGGCATCGGACCCTGCTACGTGGACAAATACACGCGCATCGGCATCCGCGTGCAGGACCTGCTCGACGCCAAGATCCTGCGCCGCAAGATCGACACCGCGCTGCGCGAGAAGAACTTCCTGCTGCAGCGCTACGAGATCGGCGTGCTCGACCCGGCCCAGGTGACGGAGGAGCTGCTGGCCTACCGGGAGCGCTTCGAGCCCTTCATCTGCGACGCCAGCCTGCTCGTCAACACGGCGCTGGACGAGAGCAAGCACGTGCTCTTCGAGGGCGCCCAGGGAGCGCTGCTCGACATCGACTTCGGCACCTACCCCTTCGTCACGAGCAGCAACCCGATCGCCGGAGCGGCCTGCACCGGCGCCGGCGTCGGCCCCACGCGCATCGACCACGTGGTGGGAGTGGCCAAGGCCTACACGACGCGGGTCGGCGAGGGGCCCTTCCCCACCGAGCTGTTCGACGAGGTCGGGGCGGCCATGTGCGAGGTGGGTCACGAGTTCGGCACCACCACCGGCCGCCAGCGGCGCTGCGGCTGGCTCGACCTCGTGGCCCTCAAGTACGCCGTGCGTCTCAGCGGTATCACCCATCTCGCGGTGACCAAACTGGACGTGCTCACCGGCCTGCCCGTGATCAAGGTCGCCACCCGCTACAAGGCCGGTCGCCGGCTGCTGGACGAGTTCCCCCTCCTGCAGACCGACTTCCACCACGCCGAGCCTGTCTATGAGGAGCTGCCCGGCTGGAGCGAGGACATCCGCGACTGTGAGACGTGGCAGGACCTGCCGCAGAACGCGCGCGACTACGTCCAGTACATCGCCGAGTCCACGCAGACCCGGGTCAAGTTCATCGCCGTCGGCCCCGGGCGCGACGAGACGATCATCCTGCCGCGGAGCATCGGCCGCGGCGGCGCGGTGTGACGCCCCGGACTACGGCGTGACCCACACCGGCAGCCGTCCTCTGCCGAGGTCGTTCTTGCCGCCGAGGCTGCCGGGCAGGACGATGACGTGACTCGCCCGCGACGAAACCCTTTGACCCGCGCCGCCGAGAGGGTCACACTGGTCGCTGAGTCGTCGACCCATGACCGCTGAGGGGGGTGGTGCCGGTCTCGTCCTGCGCCCGCGCACGCGGCGGGCGCCCGGGCCACGCGGCCCGCTTGCTCTTCGACCCATCGCCGAGAGGGGGATCCCACATGCACGGCAAACGTTTGGTCCTGACCCTCGCCCTCGCCGCAGTCGCGGTCGCGCTGGTGCTGCCCGCCGCCGCAGCGGCGCTGACCTACGACCAGGCGGTCGACCAGCTCTACGCCAGGGGGTATCCGCAGAACGTCGAGACTTACCTGAACAGCCTCGGCACGTCGCCGCTCGGGTTCCGCCTCGGCGGGACCGCAGCCGACGACATGGCCGCGCGCTACCTCGCCGACAAGCTCCGCGGCGCCGGCTACCGTGACGTCAAGCTCGAGCCGGTCCCGGTGGACGAGTGGGCCGTGCGCGGCGCGAGCGTGACCGTGGACGGCCACGTGTTCACCTGCTCGCAGTTCGCCGGCGTGCCCGGCACCGACGCCGGCGGCATCACCGCCGAGGTCGTCTACGTCGGCAACGGCATGGCCGCCGACTACGAGGGCGTGGACGTACGCGGCAAGATCGTCCTCGTCGACAGCGCCATGGAGGCCACGTGGCTCAACTTCCAGGGCGCCGAGGCCACCCTGCACGGTGCCCTCGCGGCGATCATCACCAGCAACTTCTCAGACGGCACGTCCATGGCCTTCCCCTCGTATCCGTGGTACTCCGTCGCCCCCGACGCGCTGGGCGCCAACGACGGCGAGTACGACATGAGCTTCGTGCCGCTCGTGTACATGAGCCAGCAGGACGGCGACTGGCTCAAGAGCCGGATCGACGCCGGCTCGACCGAGGCCACTTTCGTCAGCAAGGTCGACGTGGTCATGGCGCGGGACGGCGGCAAGGGCTTCAACGTCGTCGCCACGCTCCCCGGCAAGAAGAAGAACGGGGAGATGGTCATCTGGAACGCGCACCACGACGCGCACTTCCGCGCCGGCCTCGACGACACCGGCGCGGTGGTCGCCACCCTGGCCGCCGCCAAGGCGATGAAGATGTGCGGCTACCGGCCCAACCGCACGATCAAGTTCGTCTTCGACACGGCCGAGGAGTTCGGCTATACCGACTGCTGGTACGACTGGAGCACCGGCGCCTGGCACTTCATCACCAAACGCCATCCCGACTGGGCCGGCAGGATCGCGGCCATGTACAGCATCGAGCTCATGGCGGCCGCCGAGGCCCAGGTGGACTTCAACACCTCGCCCGAGCTGGTGCCGTGGCTCGAGAAGGTGTGCTCACAGAACCCGGCCCTGACCCCGTACGGATACGAGATCGAGACGCCGCAGAGCACCTGGCAGAACGGCTGGAGCTTCATGGCGTGCGGCGTGCCCAGCTTCGAGATCTCGGCCGGCGGCCCCGATTACGACGAGATGTACCACTCCACCTACGAGAACCAGGACGTCGTCGACTGGGAGATGACGGCCAACATGACCAAGCTGTTCATGCGCCTGCACAGGTTCACTGACGCGCGGCAGCTGCCGTACGACTTCGTCGGCCGGGCCGACGACCTGCGCGATCATCACTTCGACCCCGACGAGCTCGCCGAAGCGGGTCTGACCGGCCGCAGCGTGAAGGCGCTCGACGCGGCCATCACGCGCTTCCGCGCGGCCAGCCGCACGTTCGGCGCCGGCGCCGCGGCCATCACCGGACCCAAGCGCGGCCCCGCGTCGCGCAACCCCGTGATGCTCAAGGTGGCGAAGAAGGTCGTGAAGGGCATGACCGCCCTCGACGCCTGGGACTACACCGCGTATCCGCACGAGCAGGCGATGTGGGACAACGAGTACCTGGCGGCCGCCCTGGCGGCGCTCGACGAGGACCCGGTCGACACCGACGCCGCGATCGACGCGCTGACGAACGTCGGCATCAACGTGAACGGCGTGCTCTTCAGCCCCAGCGTCCACCGCTACGACCTGACCCGGCACGACCCCGACTACTACCGCGTCACGTGGGGCAAGCTCGGCAAGCTCGGCAACTACTTCGACACGACCCCCGTGATGGCCAAGGTCGAGGCGGGCAGGTACGACCAGGCGCGGACGCAGATCAGGGCCATGCTGCGCGCCAACATCCGCGACCTCGACGAGCGCGTGGCCGCGATGGCCAAAGTGCTGAACGAGGCCAGCGCCATGATGCGCAAGGCGCGGTGAGCCGATACTGACGGCCTTATGAGATACAGGCGCGAGGGGCGGGCCGGTCGGCCCGCCCCTCGCCGTTCTCCCCTCGACCCCGACGTCCGTCGCCCCCACCCCGTCGCTGCGCTCTTCCCCGGACCCTCCGGCCCAAGTAGACTGGCGGGCGTCGGGCCGGGCCGGCGGCAGCGCCGCCCGGCGAGAGCGGAGTCATCACCCGGAGGCCTCATGCGCGTGCTCGTAGTGGGCGGCGGCGGCAGGGAGCACGCCCTCGTCCATTCCTTCGCCCAGTCTCCCCTCGCGGAGCGCATCTTCTGCGCCCCCGGTAACGCGGGCACCGCGACCGAGGCAGACAACGTCCCCCTCGCCGCCGACGACCTCCCCGGACTGCTCGACTTCGCGCGACGCGAGCAGGTGGACCTGACCGTGGTGGGGCCGGAGGCCCCGCTGGTGGCGGGTCTGACCGACCTCTTCGAGGAGCACGGGCTGGCGGTGTTCGGGCCCGGCCGCGAGGCGGCGCGACTCGAGGGCAGCAAGGTGTTCGCCAAGGAGGTCATGGCGGAGGGAGGCGTCGCCACCGGCGTCTACCGGAAGCACACGACCCCGGAGTCCGCGCTGGCCGACTTGAGCAGCCGCGCGGACTACCCGCTGGTGGTCAAGGCTGACGGCCTCGCCGCCGGCAAGGGCGTGCTGATCTGCGCCGACGAGGCCGAGGCGCGCGCGGCGGTCGAGGCGTGCTTCGTGAGTCGCGAGTTCGGCAGGGCCGGCGACGTGCTCATCGTCGAGGAGTTCCTCAGCGGCTCCGAGGTCTCGCTGCTGGTGCTCTGCGACGGCCGCACCGCGGTCCCGTTGGCGCCGGCGCAGGACTACAAGCGCATCTTCGCCGGCGACCAGGGCCCCAACACCGGCGGCATGGGCAGCTACTGCCCCGTGCCGGGGTTCGAGGAGGGGGCCGTGGACGCCGCCATGGACCGGGTGATCGAGCCGGTGCTGTCGGCGCTGCGCACGCGTGGCGTGACCTACCGGGGCGTGTTGTACGCCGGCCTCATCGTCACTACGGCGGGCGTCAAGGTGCTCGAGTTCAACTGCCGCTTCGGCGACCCGGAGACACAGGCCGTGCTGCCGCGGCTCGAGAGCGACCTGCTCGAGCTCTGCGCCGCGGCGGCGCAGGGCGACCTGGCGGGTGCGGACGTGCTCTGGAAGCCGCAGGATTGCGTGACCGTCGTGCTGGCCTCCGCCGGATACCCCGCGAGCAGTCGC
>JAAYBE010000183.1 GCA_012719015.1 Actinomycetota bacterium | reverse complement strand
CTGTTCAACATCTTCTTCGGCGGCGGCATGTTCGACAGCGTGCTGCGCGACACGGGGGGGATGTGGGGCGCGGCGGGCGGCAACGCGCCGGCGCCGCGCGGCGACGACGTCGAGGCGCGCCTCGATCTCACGTTCGCCGAGGCCGTGTTCGGCGTCACCAGGGACGTCGAGGTCGCCGCCGACGCCGTCTGCGAGGCCTGCTCGGGGAGCGGCGCCAAGGCGGGCACCGGCCGGGAGCAGTGTCCGCAGTGCCACGGCAGCGGCCGCATGCGGGAGGTCTCCAGCCTCGGCGGTTTCGGGCAGTTCATCCGCACCAGCACCTGCACCGTGTGCCGCGGCCAGGGCACCATCGTCAAGGAGCCGTGCGAGACGTGTCTCGGCACGGGCCGCGTGCGCCGCACGCGCACGGTGTCCGTGGAGGTACCGGCCGGCATCGCCGACGGGCAGCGGCTGCGTCTGGCCGGGGAGGGGGGCGCCGGCTCCCGCGGGGGTCGGGCCGGGGACCTCTACGTCTCGATCGCCGTCGAGCCGCACGACCACTTCGTGCGCGACGGCGACGACCTCGTGTACCGGCTCGACGTCACCATGGTCGAGGCGGCGCTCGGCACCACGGCGTACATCCCCGCGCTCGACGGCGACCTCGAGGTCGAGCTCAAGCCGGGCACGCAGCCCGGCGAGGTCAGGACCTTCCGCAGCCGCGGGGTGCCCGTCCTCCAGGGCTACGGACGCGGCGACCTCAAGGTGGTCGTCAACGTGCTGGTCCCGCGCCGGCTCAGCGACGAGCAACGCGAGCTCCTCGAGCAGTTCGCGGCGCTCAGCGGCGAGGCCACCTACGAGGCAGACCAGAGCTTCTTCGAGAAGATCCGCGCCGCCTTCCGCCAGTGACGCGGCGCTCCTACACGAGGTACACCCTCCGGCTGGAGAGGCCGGGGGGTGCCGCGCCTCGACCGCAGCCTGAGCCCACCGACGACTGGTCGGGGGCGGCCGCCCATAAGCGCGCCGCCGATCCCCAGGCGCTCGAGTACGTGAGCCCGTCGGCCGTGAGAGACGTCCTCGCACTTCAGCCGGCCGGCTGGCAGGAGGAGGACGAAGGTCGGCGGCTCGTCTTCTGGCTGGAGGACGGCGCGGAGGCCGCCGCGGCCGCCGCGACCGCGCTCAGGCGTCTGGGGGCGCTCGGGAGGCTGGAGGTCGAGCGCGAAAGACCGGGGTGGGAGGACGCCTGGCGGCGTTTCCACACGCCGCGTGCGATCGGACGTCTGTACGTGCGTCCCCCGTGGTATCCGGCGCGCGACGACCTCCTCGACGTGGTGGTCGAGGCCGGCCGGGCCTTCGGGACGGGAGCGCACGCGAGCACACAGCAATGCCTCAAGCTCATCCAGAGCGTGAGGCTCGGCTCCCTGCTTGACCTGGGCTGCGGGTCGGGGGTCGTGTCGCTCGCCGCGCTGCGCCTGGGGTTCGCGCCGGTCACCGGCGTCGACGTGGATCCGGTGGCCGTGCACGCCGCGGCGGGCAACGCCGCCCGGAACGGACTCGCCCCGACGCTGGTGGTGGGGGACGCGACTGACCCGGCCTTCCGGCTGCCGACCGCCGACGTGGTGGTGGCCAACATCGCGCTGTGTCCGATCCTGCGACTGGCGGAGCGCTGGAGGGCCGCCCCGCAGGACGGCGCCGCGAGGGCGCACGGCGGTCCTTACAGGCGTGCGGCCGAGCGACCTCCTGCAGAGCTGGTGCTCTCGGGGCTCCTCGTGGAGCAGGCGGAGGAGGCGCTGGCCGCGTTCCCGGCCTATGTGGAGCGTGCGCGCATGGACGACGGCACATGGCTGACCCTGCGTCTTTCGAGGGCCTCGTGACCCGGGTCGCGGGCGGCTTCGTGGGCTGCAAGGTCAGCCAGGCCGACGGCGAGGAGGCGCTCGCCGGCCTCGCCGCCGCAGGCTTCGAGGTGGTGGCCGCGCGGGACGATGCGGACGTGGTCGTCGTGCATACCTGCTGCGTGACGGCCGAGGCGGAACGCAAGTCCCGCAGGATGGTGCGGCGTGCGGCCGCCGCCGGCAGGCGGGTGGTCGTGGCGGGCTGCGCCGCGGCCCTGCGCCCGGAGCAGTTCGTCGCCGAGGGCGTGACCGTCGCGGCCCGCCCTGACTGGGCGGAGGTGGCCGCGCTCCTGAGCGGCCGCGCGGCGCCGCTTGGCGTCGCGTCGTCGTCGGGGGACGTCGCGGGCCGGCGCGGCGGCGTCGGCGAGGGCTCCAGGGAGTCGTCGCGCGGAGAGACCCGGCCGGCTCCGGGAACGGCCGACGACGAGGCGCCCCGGGCGACCCCGGGCGTGCGTACGCGGCTGGTACTCAAGGTGCAGGACGGGTGCGCCGGGGTCTGTTCGTACTGCGCCGTGCGGCTTGTGCGCGGACGGCCGCGGAGCAAGCACCTCGATCAGGCGCTGGCGGCCGCCCGCAGTGGAATGGCGGCCGGCGGCGGGGAGGTGGTGCTGAGCGGCATCGACCTGGGCGCGTGGCGGGACGGGGAGGCCCGGCTCCCGGACCTCGTCACGGCGGTCGCCGGTCTGCCCGGCGTGCGCCGGGTCCGCCTCTCGTCGATCGAACCCCGGCACGTGGACGAGGAGCTGGTCCGCGCCCTGCGGCAGCCGCGCGTCGCGCGGCATCTGCACGTCCCGTTGCAGTCGGCCGACGACCGCGTCCTTCGGGACATGCGACGGCCGTATACGTGGCAGG
>JAAYBE010000182.1 GCA_012719015.1 Actinomycetota bacterium | reverse complement strand
GGGCAGACTGTACCTGCTCTGGGGCGCCTACGACCGCAAGCTGCACAAGATCGATCTCAAGACCGGCAGGATCGTCTGGGAGTACGCCTTCGACGACATCATCAAGAGCAGTCCGACCGTGATCGAGAACCCTCGTGCCGCCACGGCGGACGACAGGTACATGGTCGTCGCAGGCTCGCGTCGCGGCTGGCCGTCGAACTACGCCGACCCTCTCCTGGCCCCGTACCGTGCCGTCTCGTTCGGCACCGGCAGGGAGCTGTGGAGGCTGCCGGTGCCTCTCACCGACAGCTACAGCCGCGATGTGGACGGCAGTGGGTTCTTCCACGGAGGACGGTTGTATGCGGGCGTCGAAAGCGGCTGGTTCTACAAACTCGACCCGTTCCGGACCAGGCAGTGGAACGGCTACAGGACGCCCCGGATCGTCGCCAGGCGACTTCTGCTCGGCGATCCGCAGGACCGGGTCATCCACCAAGGCAACCTGGTCCTCGAATCCTCACCGTGCCTGTTGGACGGCATCGTGTACGTGGCCTCCGGAGCCGGGCACGTGTACGGCATGCGCCGCAGCGACCTGAGAGTCGTGTGGGACTACCGCATCGGCAGCGACCTGGATGGAACGGTGGTCCCCACGACCGCCGGGAAGCTCCTCGTCCCGGTCGAGAAGCAGTACATCCGCGGCCACGGCGGCGTCCTCTGTCTCGATCCCTCCAAACCGCCGTCCGAGTCGGTGGTGTGGTTCATGCCGACCGGCGACCGCCGGCTGGCCGACTGGGAGGGCGGCGTGATCGGATCCTGCGCCGTCAACGACGCGTACGATGCATGGGGCCGCCGGCCCCGCCTTGCGGCGTTCGCGGCCATCGACGGCCATCTCTATGTGATCTCGCAGGACAGGACGTCGGGCCGCGCCGCCGGCCCCAACGGCGACGGCCCATACCCGATGCCCAGGGTGATCGCCAGATTCGACATCGGCGGCAGCATCAGTACGCCGATCATGGTGGACGACAGCATCATCGTGGGCGGCTACGACAATCGCATCCATCTCTACAGGATCAAGTACAGACCGGCACGGAAAGATGATGACGGAGCGCTCAGGAGTCCCGACGGGAGGTGGTTCCGGGTCTCCGTCGTGGAGAAGGCCGGCTTCGCCGGCGGCGGCGCCTTCGAGAGCACGCCGGTACTCTGGAAGGGTCGTGTCTTCATAGGCTGCCGGGACGGGTCGCTCTACTGCGTGGGCGACAAGTAGGCGCGGCGGCGCTGGTTCCGATTCGAGGGAGTGCGGGCAAGTCTTGTTCGACGGCGGGCGTCTCGCATGACGCGACACCCGCCCCCTGCAGCCCTCTTGAGGAGGTATCGTGATGGCCAACGCACCGCGCAGGGCCGACGCCGTCTGGCACGGCACTCTGACCAAGGGAGAGGGTGAGGTCTCGCTCGCGACGAGCGGAGCCGCGGGACCGCTCCCGATGACCTGGGCCTCGCGCACCCAGCGGTCAGACGGCAAGACAAGCCCCGAGGAACTCGTCGCGGCCGCTCATGCGAGTTGCTTTAGCATGGCGCTCTCGCTCATCCTCGGCGAGGGCGGCACCCCGCCCGACAAGCTGGAGACGAGCGCCACGGTGACCTTCCAGGAGATCGAGGGAGGGTGGAAGGTCGGCACCTCCGAGATCACCGTCAAGGGCTGGGTGCCGGGCATCGACGAGGCCGCGTTCAAGAAGGCGGCCGAGGCCGCCAAGGACGGCTGCCCGATCAGCAGCGCGCTCAAGGGCAACGTCGAGATGAGCGTGGAGGCGACGCTGGCCTGACCCCGCCGGCTGCGTCTGTCCCGCCGAGGCCGGGCGCCGCCCGGCGGGTGGCACATGTATGCTGGACCCGTGGAGGACGGGACCGGGACGAGACACGCGCGACCGCGATCTGAGAGGACGAGGGCGACCCTGCTCGTGTGGGTCGCCCTCGTCACGTTCGCGCTGTTCCAGCTGCCCGCGGACGCTGACGCGGCCGCGGGCTCCGTGCTGCTCGCCCCGGACGTCGGGCTCTTCGACCAGTTCGGCTACGCGCCGGAGTACACGCGCAACGTGCCCGCCTTCGACCAGGACGGGCGTGCCTACCTCCGCAGCCGTTCGTCCTCCGGCAACAGGACCTCCTACGTGCATACCCTGGTGGACGGCGCCTGGGTCCGGCTCGACTTCCTGGCGGCGCTGCGCGCCGCCTACCCCACGTTCGCCGAGACAGTCGGCGGCGGCGGACTGCGCAGCGACGGCCTCGTCTTCGACCGTGAGGACCGCGCCTACAACCCCATCACGGTCAGGCTGCGTGACGGGTCGACCCGCAACGCGCTCCTCGTCTCTTGGGACCACTGCAGGACCTGGACGGTCTTCAAGCTGCCGGCCGGCACCTTCGTGACCGAACGCCGGGTGGGCCACAACGAGATCGACGGACCGCCGTTCCTCGCGCTCTGGCGGCGGTCGGGGCCGCCGGACGTCGCCGGCAGCCAGACCAACACGCTGTGGGTGACCCAGCCGCGCCTCGAGGGCCGGCGTCTCGTGCTGCCGCCGCTGGTCAGGGTCACGGACCGCTGCCTCGGCTTGAGTCGCGATTCGGGAGGGGCCTCTTTCGCGGTCACGCGTGCCGGCACGACGTGGTTCGTCTGGTCGGAGGCCGCCGCCCGGGGAGGACACGGCACGCCCCACTACATCTCCAGCTACGACCACGCCGCCGGCACCACGAGCCGACCTCTCCGGCTCGCGGTCACGCCCCGGCGGAGCGATCCTCACAACAAGCCCGGCATCTGTCTCGACACCGCCGGTCATCTTCACGTGATCGCCGGCGGGCATGGCAGTCCGGCGCTGTACACCCGCTCGCTCGAGCCTCTCAGCGCCGCCCTGGGGTGGACGGCCCCGACACCGGTGGTCTCCACCGGCTGGGTGCCGGCGAAGGATCCGACCACGCAGGAGGGCCGCCAGACGTACCCGGCCTTCGTCTGCGACGGGCGCGACGTGCTGCATCTCGTCACTCGGCAGTGGCGGCGCGGAGTGGACGATCTCCATGAGGGGCGGGGATACGGCGCCCTGGTCCATCAGTCCTGTGCGTCCCAGGGCGCATGGACGGAGCCGAGCGTGGTCGTGGCCGGCGCCCACCCCGGATACGCCATCTTCTTCCACAAGCTCGCGCTCGACGCCGAGGATCGGCTCTTCCTCTCCTGCAGCTATCAAGGCGGGCCGGGACTCACCGAGGACCGCGCTCTGAGGTCCTCGCTCGCGGTGCTCGGACGGACGCTGCTCCGCCCGGGCAAGTATCGCCGGCGGATGCTGCTCGTCTCGGACGACGCCGGCGCGAGCTGGCGGTTCGCCGCCGACGCCGACCTCGACGCGCCCGGCCGACACGCACGGCGGGCACTCCCGGCAGCCGCGGCCGAGCGCGGGGACGAGCGCGTCGCGGCGGCGCCCCCGGACGTCGGCTGGGAGTGGGTGAACCCCCTGCCGCAGGGCAACCAGTTCACCGGCATGGCGCTGGCTGGGCGACGCTTCGGATGGGCGGTGGGCACCCATGGGACGGTCGTGCGCACCACTGATGCCGGACTCAGCTGGGCCACGCAGTCCGTCCCCACCACCGCCGACCTCTTCGGCGTGGCCGCCGCCGACGCCAGACGGGCGTGGATCGTCGGCTCCTCCGGGGAGATCCTGCGGACGACCGACGGCGGAAGGAACTGGACGCCCGCGCCGAGCGGGACCACGCGCGACCTCTTCGCCGTCGTCGCGGTCTCGTCACGCGTGGTCTGGGCGGCCGGAGACCGGGGCACGCTCCTGCGTTCACGCGACGGCGGTCGAACGTGGGTGAGACGGTCCTCGTCCACCAGCCGGCCTCTCTATGGAGTCGCCTTCGCTGGCCGACACGGCCTCATCTGCGGCGAGGCAGGGGTGCTCCTGAGCACCCACGACAACGGGCTCCGATGGAAGGGTCGCCGCTCGTTGTGCAGCGTGAGACTCTTCGCCGTGGCGCTGTGCAAGGACGGGCGCGCCGCCGCCGTCGGCGAAGGCGGCGCGCTCGTTCTCAGCACGGATCGGGGCCGCACGTGGCGCTCCGTCCGCACCGGGATCGGCGAGACGTTGCGTGCGGTGCGTCTCCTCCCCAAGGGACGCGCGTGGGCCGGCGGCGAGCGCACCGTCCTCGTCCGCCGCCCAGGGCGCAAGGGATGGAGGGCCGCCCGGCTGCCGACGCCCGGTCCCTGTGGCGCGCTGGCGGTCGCCCGCCCCGACGTCGTGCTCGCCGGTGGAGCCGGCGGCGCCCTCTGCCGCAG
>JAAYBE010000181.1 GCA_012719015.1 Actinomycetota bacterium | reverse complement strand
GCGACGACGGCGTCCCGGAGCGCGGCCTTGAGCGCCTCGTTGGCGGCGAACGCCGCGAGCCGATCCTCGTCGAGGAGGCCCGCGATGAGGAGGCCCGACGCCCCCTCCGGGAGGCCGGTGTCGCGCGTCACCTGCAGGGGCGCGAGCGTCACGCCCATGGCCTTGAACATGTCGGCCGCGTCCAGCATGGGGGGCTCGAGCGGCGGGCCCCAGGCGACGGCCAGGGTGAGGCCGCCGGCCGCGGAAGACGGCACGAGCCGCCGCCGCGGCCGCGCCGGCACGTAGCCGCGACGCGCCGCGGCGGCCGCAAGCCCCTCGCGATCGAGGAAGACGGCCGCCTCGCGGCAGAGCGCTGCGTCTCCCCCGCCGACCGGCGGCGGTCCGAGGAGCCTGAGTCCGTCACGACCACCCTCGTACTGCCGGATGAACTGCCCGCTGAGCCGCGGCGGGATCCAGCCGAGGACCGGCAGCCCGCACGATCCCTCGAGGAGGCGACGGAGGTCGTCATCCCCGCCCGGGTCCGCGCCTCCCACGACCAGGACACCGGCGTACTCCGCGCCGTCGGCCAGCATCCGTGTGCCGCAGGCGGCCGCGGCCGCGGACGCTCCCCTGTCGCAGGCGTCCACGACGAGCGTCAGCGGGGCGTCGAGCGAGTGGGCGACGTCCACGGCGCGCGACCCCTCCACCCCCTCCCAGCGGTCGAGCGCGGGCTCGACCGCCACCACGAGGGTGAGATCGACGTCGGCCTCCCAGACCTGGCAGAGCTCTCCGGCGACGGCGTCGTCGACGAGCTTGGGGTCGAGGACCCGCGGCGCCCGTGAAGCGAGCGTGTGCAGGAGCCGCCACAGCGGGAGATCGGCCCCCAGGAGCACGGGCCGCACGCCGCGCTCCTCCGCGAACGCGGCCAGCAGCGCACCGGCCGCGAGAGCGACGGCGGGGCCGGGCTCCACACCGCACAGCACGAGACGCGGAGCGGACACGGGGCGCGGCCTCCTTTCGGCGGGCTTGGCGGCGGCCCCGGCGAATACCCGTCCCGAGGGCGGATTCCGGGGTCCCGGCATAGAATACTCTACCAGCGCGCCGAAGGAGCGAGCCCGAGGGAGCGAGCCTGTCTGATGGACTTGCGCCGACAATTGCATGACGCCATGTGGATGCGCGTCCTCTTCACCGTCGCACTGCTCGTCGGCGTCTTGTGGGTGCAGATGGACGATCACGGCCTGGTGGGAGCGGAGATCCTCGTCGGGCTCGGGATCGTCGCTGTCGCCAACCTGCCCGCGTACATCATGGAGCAGCGGCTGTCGACGCGCATCGCCGCCGCGATCATCGTCGTCGCCGACCTCGTGCTGGTGACCGCCGGTGTGGTCTTCGCCGGCGGCGCGCTCAGCGCGGAGGGCATCTTCTACGTCTGGCCGATCGTCTTCTCCGCCGTGTTCCTGCCCGTCTGGGCGCCCTATGCGGCGGCCGGCGTCGCGAGCGTCGCCTACGTCACCGTCTGGGAGCTGCAGCACGTCGGCTGGCTCGACGTCTCGGCCCTCGTCGACGAGATCCAGGTGCCGCCCAACTGGATGCTGATCACCGTCTTCCTCCACGTCGCCGCCTTCATGCTGGTGGCGCTGCTCAGCGGACGCCTCGCCCAGGCGCTCATCGGCGGCTCGGAACAGCTCTCCAGCGCCAAGACCCACATGGAGGAGCAGCTGCGGCGCATGAGGGTCACGAACGACCAGCTGCTCCTCCTGAGCGACAGCAGCCGCGTGTTCCTCCGTCATCAGGACCTGGACGGCCTCATCCCCGACGCGCTGGCCCAGATCGCCGGCGCCACCGCGGTGGACAGCGGGTTCGCCCTCGTCCGCAACCCCAACAGTGGGGACTTCGAGGAACGCGGGATCGAGGGGGACGTCGGTGCGGAGGCGGTGCGGCGCTACAAGGAGCTCGGCCTCGTCGACGTCGCCCGGGCCGGTGCGACGCATTACGAATCCGTCACCGACCCCCGGGTCGGGCGACTGCTCAAGGCGATGGAGAAAGACGGCTTCCGGGGCTTCCTCGTGGCCCCGCTCGAGGCCAAGCAGGAGGTCCTCGGCGTCGTCTGCCTGCTGCATCGCCCCGACGAGCCTGTGCCGCCCGCCGCGGTGCCGACGCTCCGCGCCCTCTGCGACCAGGTCGCCCTCGTGGTGCGCAACATCCAGGGCAACGAGGAGCTGGCGCGCAAGAACAAGGAGCTCAAGCACCTGGATGAGCTCAAGAGCGACTTCATGGCCACGATGAGCCACGAGCTGCGCACGCCGCTCACGTCCATCATCGGCTACAGCGACATGCTGCTGAGCGGCATGACCGGCGAGCTCAACGAGAAGCAGACCGCGTTCGTGGACAGCATCCTCAAAGGCGGAGAGACGCTCCTCAGTCTCATCAACGACGTGCTCGACCTCACCAAGATCGAGGCGGGCCGCCTCGAGCTCAACTTCGAGTCCGTCGACCTGCGAGCGGCCCTCCTCGGCGTCCTGCCCGTGGTCAAGCCGCGGGCCCAGGACAAACGCATCCGCATCTCCACGTTCCTCCCCACCGACCTGCCGCTGGTGTGGGCCGACCCGGCCAAGCTCAACCAGATCCTTCTCAACCTGATCACGAACGGCATCAAGTACACCTACGAGAGCGGCAGCGTGAGCGTGGAGGCACGCACCCTGGAGGGACTGGTGGAGATCTGGGTCAACGACACCGGCATCGGCATCGCCAAGGAGGACCAGCCCAAGGTGTTCCAGCGGTTCACGCAGATCGACTCGTCGGCGACGCGCTCCCAGGGCGGCACCGGACTCGGCCTCACGATCGTCCGTGAGCTCGTCGAGCTGCACGGCGGCACGATCCGCGTGCAGAGCAAGCTGGGAAAGGGCTCCAGCTTCATCTTCACGATGCCGATATCTACAAAGCCGGCCGACCCGCTGGCGGCCGGCAAGTTCAGTTGAGGGAGGAGCAGATGGCGAACGCGATACTGGTCGCCGACGACGACCCGGACATCCTGAGCATCGTCTCGATGTCTCTGGAGGCCCAGGGGTACACGGTCCACAAGGCCGTGAACGGGCGTGAGGCGGTGGACCTGGCCCGCGAACACCATCCCGACCTCATCCTCATGGACATGATGATGCCGGTGGTGAGCGGCTACGAGGCGGTGGGCGAACTCAAGGCCGACGAGTCCACGAAGGACATCGTCATCCTCGGCCTCTCCGCCAAGGCCATGGCCACCGACATGGAGCGTGCGACCGACGTCGGCATCGACGGCTACATCACCAAGCCGTTCCGCATCGCCCACGTCCTGTCGGTGGTCGAAGAGCATCTGACCTCCTGAGGCGCGCCGCGGAGAGGATGCGTCGCGGCCTCGACGACGCCGGGCAGGAGCGGGCGTCCCGGCGGCGTACCCTTCACATGAGGCGCCCGTGAAGGACCCCGGCACAGCTCCCCAACCCCCGCTCATCTGCGTCGCCGACGTCGACACGCGGCTCACCTGCAGCTGCTACTGCGCCGTCTGCCCCTACTACCTGCGCGATCGGCGCGTCGGCGAGCGTCGCGCCGTCCACCGTCCCACGCGCGACCGACGCGTCCTGAACCGCTTCAAGGGCTGACCGCCGGCCTCCGCCGCACGGGCCGGCGACCGCCGCGCCCCCGTCTCCGGACGTCCTCTATCATGCTCTCGAGGCATCTGCCGATACCGTGGATGACGACGCGACCCGCCCACGGATCGAGG
>JAAYBE010000180.1 GCA_012719015.1 Actinomycetota bacterium | reverse complement strand
TGAGAGCCCCTCCGGAAGATACTGCTGCTCCACCCAGCCCCCACTCGCGTGCGGGTACTTGTACCCCACGCCATGCCCGAGTTCCTTGGCGCCGCGGTAGCTGGCGTCGCGCAGGTGCGGCGGCGGGGGCCGGTTGCCCTCCCGCCGCACGTCGTCCAGCGCCGCATCGATCGCCTTGTACGCGGCGTTGCTCTTGGGCGCCAGGGCGAGATACGTCGCCGCCTGACTCAGGTTGATGCGACACTCCGGAAGGCCGACGTGGTCCACCGCGTGCGCGGCGGCGACCGCGACCTGCAGCGCCTGGGGATCGGCGTTGCCCACGTCCTCGCTCGCGAACACCACCATACGGCGAGCGATGAACCGGGGGTCCTCTCCGCCGGCGACCATGACGGCCAGGTAGTACACGGCTGCGTCCGCGTCGCTCCCCCGCATGCTCTTGATGAAGGCCGAGACGGTGTCGTAGTGGGCGTCGTCGCGTCCGTACGTCACCGGTGACTTCTGGGCCGCGTCCTGGAGGTCGCCCAGCGTGAGGGCGATCGGACCGCCTCCCGCCTCCGCGGAGCGCGATCGCCAGGCGGCCTCCAGTGCGTTGAGCGCCACGCGCGCGTCGCCGTGCGAGACGCCGGCGAGGAAGGCGAGCACTCCCTCACCGAGCGTGACGCCCTTGCCCCCGAGCCCACGATCGGGATCCTGCAGGGCAGCTCTCACGATCGTCTCGACCAGCTCAGGGGACAAGGGCTCGAAGCGGTAGAGTTGACAGCGGCTCAGTAGCGCCGCGTTGACCTCGAAGTACGGGTTCTCCGTGGTGGCGCCGATGAGGGTGACGACGCCGTCTTCGATCGCCGGCAGCAACGCGTCCTGTTGTGCCTTGTTGAAGCGGTGGATCTCGTCGATGAAAAGGATGGTCCGCGCCGCGGTCAGGGCACGCGCCTCGCGCGCGCCCTGGATGGCCGCACGGACGTCGGCCGTGCCCGCATTCACCGCGGAGAGCTGCACCAGGCGGGCGCCGGTCTCGGCGGCGACGAGCCGCGCGAGCGTGGTCTTGCCGCTCCCCGGCGGGCCGAAGAGGATCATGCTGAACGACTGACCGCTCTCTACAGCGGCCCTCAGCACCGTGCCGCTCCCCACGATGTGCTCCTGACCCGCGAACTCCGCCAGCGTGCGCGGCCGCATCCGTGCCGCCAGCGGCGCCGCGGCGGCCGCCTGTTCGGCGTCCAGTGAGAAGAGGTCGTCCATGGAGTCAGTCTACGTCAGGCGCGAGCCGGCCTCACGGCGCGACCTTGTTCTGCTACTATGCGGGGCGATGCGATCGGTGCTCGTGCTGAACACCACCTACGAGCCGCTCAACGTGTGCTCGGTCCGGCGCGCCCTCGTGCTCCTCCTCAAGGGCAGGGCCGAAGTCCTCGAGCAGTCCGGCACCGCGCTGCGCAGCCGACACGCGGTCTTCGAGATCCCCCTCGTGATCCGCCTCACGACCTACGTCCGCCTGCCCCGCCGCACCGCCTCCGTGCACATCTCGCGCCGCGCCGTCTTCGCACGTGACAGGCACCGCTGCCAGTACTGCGGAAGCACGCGGCACCTGACGGTAGACCATGTGGTGCCGCGCTCCCGCGGCGGCGAGGACACCTGGGACAACCTGGTCACCTCGTGCGCGCCCTGCAACCGCAAGAAGGGCGACAGGCCTCTCCACCTGGCCGGCCTGCGGCTCATCCGGCCGCCCCGCCCGCCGGGGCCGACGGCCTTCGTGCTGCTCCAGGTCGACCACGTCCACGAGAGCTGGCGGCCGTATCTGAGCTACGCGTCCTGAGACGAAGGCGGACCCCGGTGCATCGCGCTCCGGGGTCCGCCCTCTCCCTCACGTCCGTCCCGCGCCGTGGCGCGCCGTCACGCCTCCGTTTCGGCGCGCCTGCCGCGGCGGCGCACCACCCTCAGGATCACCAGGCCCACGGCGACCGCCGCGACCAGGACGCCGACCACGAGCGCAGTGTTGGGACCCCCCGCCGTCGCACTCCCGGAGCCCTCAGGATGCACGGCGACGTAGGTGTCGGGCTGCGTGTTGTACCACCAGAGGCCCTGGTCGTTGCCGGCCCGCACCCAGCCGGTCCATTTGCCCTTGTTGGCCGTCTCCAGGTCGAGCGGGTACACCAGCACGATGTAAGGCGACTCCCGGTAGACGATCTCCTGCATCCGCTGGACGAGGGCGATGCGCTCCTGCAGGTCGATCGTCGTCTGCTGCTCGAGGAAGAGCTCGTCGAACTCGGCGTTGGACCAGTTGCAGTCGCTCCAGCTCTCGATGGAGCCGGTGGTGAGCACCGAGAGGATGAAGTTCGGGTCCACGTCGCCGCCCCAGCCCCAGATGAACATGTCGAAGTCCGGGGCGAACTCCCCGTGCTCGTAGTTGTACTGCTTGTCCCCGAGGGCGCCGTCGTCGATGATCTGGAAGTCGATGTCGAGCCCGACCTCCTTGAACCAGCCGGTGATCAGCTTGCCGCACTTCTGGCTCTCCGGTGATTCGGAGCGGGCGTAAAGGCGCAGCCTGATGTCCTTGCCCTTGTACTCACGGATGCCGTTGCCGTCGCCGTCGGTGTAGCCGGCCTCGTCCAGGGCCTGACGCGCCTTGTCGAGGTCGAACGTGTAGGCGCTGTCGGCCGGCGGCGTCCAGTAGAAGTCGGCGTCGGGATCATAGAAACCACGCGTCAGGAGGGAGTCGCCCGGGTTGGCGTTGTCGTTGTAGCCGATCGAGACGATCTTCTCCTTGTCGACCGCGTACTGAAGGGCGCTGCGGAAGGCCGGGTCCTGCAGCACGGGGTGACCCGTCGACCTGGGGTACTTCTTCTTGTCGGCGCAGTTGAAGCCGAGCTGGTCGAGTCCGATCACCACCCCACGGATGGACTCGAGATCGGGCTCGCTGTCCAACGGGTCGAACTGCGCCGCCGGGATGTTCCAGGCGCTCTGGACGGCCCCGGTCCTCAGGTCCTGCGCCATGGTGTCCTGGTTCTGATAGGTCAGGAAGATGATCTCGTCGATCGCGGGAGCCCCACGCCAGTAGTCCTTGTTGGCGGCCATGCGGACGAACTCGCCCTTCTTCCACTCCACTGTCTGGAAGGGTCCCGAGCCGATGATCGGCGGCTCGTTCTTGAACTTGTTCTCGACCTCGGAGGGATCGACTTTGCTCCAGATGTGCTCGGGGAGTATGGGGACCCACAGGGCGAGCATGTTCGCCTTCGGCTTCGAGCAGGTGAACACGACCGTCGTGTCGTCCGGCGCCTCGACCTTGTCGATGAACTTGACGTAGTCGACGAACATCCCGAGTTCGTTGTCGATGATGTAGTTGAAGGTGAAGGCGACGTCGCGCGCGGTGAGCGGCTCGCCGTCCTGCCACCTGCTCTGGTCAGTGATGGTGAACGTCCACACCTTGCCGTCGTCC
>JAAYBE010000024.1 GCA_012719015.1 Actinomycetota bacterium | reverse complement strand
TTCGCGGTCAGCATCGACACCTTCGAGCCACGCACCATCCGCGCGGCGGACGCGGCCGGGGTCGACCTCCTGCTGAGCGTCAACCGGCAGAACATCGACCTCGTCCCGGACCTGCGCTGCAAGGTGGTCGTGATCCCGGATTTCGGCGAGGGTCTCGAGTCTCTGGAGCGCAACGCGGCCGAGGTCGCGGCGACCGGCGTCCCGTACGTGCTCGATCCCATCCTCGACCCGCTCGGCTTCGGCTTCACGGCCGCGGTGGAGCGCTACGCGGAGACGCGGCGGCGCCATCCCGAGGCGGAGATCCTCATGGGCGTGGGCAATCTGACCGAGCTGACGGACGTGGACAGTACCGGCGTCAACGCCGTCATGGCCGGCGTGATCGAGGAGCTCCACATCGACTACGTGCTGACCACGGAGGTGATCAGCTGGGCTGCCGGCGCCGTGCGTGAGCTCGATCTCGCGCGCAAGCTGATGTACTGCGCGCGCGAGAACCGGGTGCCCCCCAAGTCGATCGACGACCGGCTGGTCGCGCTCAAGGACGTGCCGTTCCGGCGGTACACCGAGGATGAACTGCGGTCGATGCAGGCCAAGGTCAAGGACCGTAACCTGCGTATCTTCACCGGCGCCGACAGGGTGTACGTGTTCAACCGTGACCTCTTCCTCGAGGGGACCGATCCCCGCGAGATGTTCGCCGCATTGCAGGTGGACGACGCCGGCCACGCCTTCTACCTCGGGCGCGAGCTGGAGAGGGCCGCCCTGGCCGTCAAGCTGGGCAAGAAGTACGTCCAGGAGTCGCCGCTGCGCTGGGGCTACCTGGACGGGGACGGCGACGACGGATGAGCGCGGTCGTGCCACGTGTCGTCGGTGTCGACCCCGGGACCGTCAGCTTCGACGTCTGCGGGCTGCACGGTGAGGAGCTCTTCCTCGACGAGAGCCTCGCGACTGAGGACGTCGCTGCGCTCCCGGACCTCCTGCTGGAGGTGCTGCGCGGCGCCGGGCCGGTCGATCTGGTGGTGGGCCCCTCCGGATACGGGGCCCCCTGGACGACGGCGGACGAGCTGGACGACGACGCCCTCGACCTGCTGCTCCTCGGGGAGCCGGGGCTCGGACGCGGGACGGTGATCGGCGGCATGGGGCGCGCCCTTCGGGCGCTGCGCGGGAGCGGCCTGCCCGTCCGCTTCGCCCCCGGCGTGGTGCACCTGTCCACGGTCCCGGCGCACCGCAAGGTCAACCGCATCGACATGGGGACCGCCGACAAGGTCTGCGCGGTGGCGTTGGCGGTATGGGACCAGGCCCGCCGGCTCGACCTGGCCTGGGCGCGGACCTCGTTCATCCATCTCGAGCTCGGGGGCGCCTTCACGGCCGTGACCGCCGTCGAGCACGGGGCGATCGTCGACGGCAGCGGAGGCACGTCCGGACCCCTCGGGTTCCGCGCCGCCGGCGCGCTCGACGGCGAGCTCGCCTTCCTGCTCGGCGACTTCCCCAAGTCGTGTCTGGCCAGCGGCGGTGTCGCCGCCATCGTCGGGCGGCCACACGCCGCGCCCGACGAGCTCGTCGCGGCCGCCGCAGGGGACCCGCGGGCGGCGCTGGCCTGGGACGCCTTCTTCGAGGGCCTCGCGAAGACGGTCGCGGCCCAGGCCACGGTCGTGTCTGCCCCGCGGGAGGTGCTGCTCTCCGGCAGGTTGAGCCGCCTCGCCTGGGTGTTCGAGCGGTGCCGGGCGGCGTTCGGTGCAGTCGCGCCCGTGCGCCGCGTCCAGGGGTTCGCCACGGTGGCGAAGGAGGCGGCCCAGGGGGCCGCCCTGCTCGCCCAGGGTCTCGCCGGCGGGCAGTGCGCAGGACTTGTGGACGCCATGGGTCTGTGCGACGTGGGCGGGACCGTCTTGGACCATCTGTACATGGACGGCGTGGACGAGGTGCGCAGCCGATATCGGGTCGATGCGACGCGCCCGCCGGTGTTCTCAGACAGGAGGGAGGACGCGTGCTGATCAACGGAGTGGAGATCGAGGACACCTTCGCCGAGGCGTTCGGCATGTGGGGATCGCGGCTCATCATCACCGGCGCCAACGAGCGCTGGGCGCGGACCGCCGCCGAGGCGGCGACCGGGCTCGCGACCTCCATCATCGGCTGCGGCTGCGAGGCCGGAGTCAACCGGCTGGCCGACGACGAGGAGACCCCGGACGGGCGCCCCGGTGTGGCGGCGCTGTTCTTCACCGTCTCGCGCTCGAGCATGGAGGCACAGCTGCTGACGCGGGTCGGGCAGGCGGTCATGACGTGCACCAGCTCGGCGTGCTACGACGGGCTCGAGGCCGAGGAGCGGCTCAAGATCGGCGGCAAGCTGCGCTACTTCGGCGACGGCTTCCAGGGCAGCAAGAAACTGGGCGGGCGCAGGCTCTGGCGGGTCCCGGTGATGGACGGGGAGTTCGTCGTGGAGGAGACCTTCGGCGTCGCCAAAGGCATCGGCGGCGGCAACTTCTTCATCATGGCCGAGGACTACCCGACCGCGCTCGCCGCCGCCGAGGCGGCGGTGGACGCGATCGGCGACGTGCCCGGCGTGATCCTGCCGTTCCCCGGCGGGATCGTGCGCAGCGGCAGCAAGACCTCGTCCCGCTACAAGGGACAGCACGTGTCCAGCAACACGCCGTACTGCCCCACCATCCGGACGGTGATCGGGGACACCGCCCTGCGCAAGGGCGAGAACGCGGTGCTCGAGATCGTCCTGGACGGGTTCTCCGAGGAGGGCATGAGCAGGGCCATGGGCGTCGGCATCCGGGCCGCCTGCATCCCCGGGGTCACACGCATCACGGCCGGCAACTACGGGGGGACGCTCGGCCAGTTCCAGTTCCCTCTCCACCAGCTCCTGAAGGCGTGACCGCGATGACGATGAAGGGAGGTCGTGCCTGATGGGTTGTGTCTCGTGCACAGGGGCGGTGCTCGACGGCAACGTCCTGACTCTCGTGCGCCGTGAGGCGAGCCCGGAGGCGGTGGACGGCTCCGGCATCAGCCCGGACAGGTTCCTCGGCAAGAGCGCGGCCGAGATCGCGCGGCTTCCGGCGCGTCTGGGGGGCCGCGAGGTCACGCTCGGCGACCTGTTCGCGATCGAGGGCTTCCACCCGGAACAGATCGTGGTGCGCGGGGACGTACGGTCGCTCACGGATCTCGGGCGGGGGATGACCCGCGGCGAGGTCACCGTCCTCGGCGACGTGGGGCCGCGGGTCGGCGCCGAGATGCGCGGCGGGGAGATCGTCGTGCAGGGCGCCGCCGGCGACGCGCTCGGCGCCCGCATGCGCGGCGGACGGATCCTCGTCGAGGGCGGCGCCGGCGACTTCTGCGGCACCGCCGCGGGGGAGCCCGGCCAGACGGGCGGCACGATCGTGGTCCGCGGCCCGCTGGGGAAGGAGGCCGGGGCCCGCATGCGCGGCGGCATGCTCGTCGCCCTGGGGAGCACCGGCGAGCGCACCGGCGCAGACATGGAGGCCGGGACCATCTTCGTCGCCGGCCGCACCGGGCCGGAACCGGGCCTGGGCATGCACGGCGGCACCATCGTCGTGTTCGGCGACGCGGAGCCCCCGGCGACGTTCGACTACGCCTGTACGTATCAGCCGGTCTTCCCCGGTGACTACCTGCGCGAGCTGCGCCGGTGGGGCCTGGCGGAGGAGGACGGCGGCGTCGAGGGCGCCTTCCGACGGTACCTCGGCGATCTGGACAGTGTCGGGAAGGGAGAGATCCTCGTCCGTGATCAGTCTTAACGAACTCTCTGCAGCCGTCGTCGATAGGATGGTCGTCCGCGCCGAGCCGCTCGGCGTGGCCGTGCACCGTCTGGACGGCGGCGCTCTCGTGGTCGACGCCGGCGTCGGCGTGCCCGGGTCCTTCGAGGCGGGCCGCCTGTTCGCCGAGGTGTGTCTGGGCGGGCTCGGCGAGGTGACCTTCTGCGACCTCG
>JAAYBE010000179.1 GCA_012719015.1 Actinomycetota bacterium | reverse complement strand
TATTCTCCTGGGGCGGGCGGGCGCGACCGGCTCACGGAGAGGGCGACGATGCCAGGGAGGCGGCGTGCGGGCCGAGCGCGGGACGACGATGTTCGAGGTGGTCACGGCGCTGGCCGTGGTCGCCGTTGTGGCGGCAGTGGCCGTGCCCGGCGCGGCACGCGTCAGGGCGGGCGTCTCGGGCGCCGAGGCGGCGCGCCGTCTCGCGCTGGTCCTGCGCAGCGCGCAGGCCGAGGCGCAGAGCCGCGGCGGCCGGGTGCTGGTGGAGGTCGCCGGCGACGGCGACTACCGGGTCACCGCCGCCGGCCAGCGCCTCGCGAGCGGGCGGCTCGGCGCCGCCGTGCAGAGCACGTACCCCGGCGGCGCGCTGGAGTTCAGCGCCCGCGGGTGGGCCGCGCTGCCCGGCGCGGCCAGCCCCCGCGCCGGCCACTTCACCGTCGCCGGCGCGACCTCCACGCGCACGGTGGTCGTCCAGCTCTCGGGGTGCGTGCGATGCACGTGAGGCCACGTCCCGCCGCCGGCGGGGGCGCCGGCTTCTCGCTGCTCGAGGCGGTGGTCGCCGCCGGGCTGCTGCTGACGACCGTGGCGGCGGTCACCGCCTGCGTCACGGGCGTCTCGCGCGCCGGCGCGAGGCTCGAGCGCACCATGCGCGCCGACCGCGCCACGCTCGCCGTGGCCGAGCGCCTCCGGCAGCTCCCGTACTGCGCCGCGTCGTACCCGGCGCGCGTCGGTGACGCGCCGGCGGCGGACCTGGTCGCCGCCGTGTTCCCGCACGCCGCCACGTGGCGGAGCACGGCGACGGCCCGCTACGTAGCGGCCGCCGGCGATCCGCAGGCGGCGGCCGGCTCATTCGTGACGGTCGTCGTCGAGCAGGGCGTGCGCGTCACCTGCGTCGCCCGGTTCCTCGCCGGACCGGAGGGCGCGCCGCTCGGGCCGGCCGAGCTGGCCGGCTGGGACCTCGCGACGTCGCCCCGGCCGCCGGCGCCGGCCCTCGAGGTCGTCGTGTCGTGCGCGGCGCAGGAGGCCCCCGGGAGCGGCGGCCGCTCCGTTCGTCTGGTGCGCGGCGCGCTGGGCCCCGTCCTCGCCGCGCGCGGGCCGGAGGGCGGCGGATGAGGCCGCGCCGCGTCATGCGCCGGCGCGGCTTCGCGCTGGTGGAACTGCTGGTCGCGGCCGGCGTCGCCGGCGTCGTGCTGGCCGCCTCCTACGGCTGGCTCTGGGAGGTCGCCGCCCTCGCGGCTCGGCAGGGCGACCGCGCCCAGGCGGCGACCATCGCCGCGAGCTGCGTCCGCGCCGTGACGCGCGAGGTGCGCGCCTCGGTGGCGGTCGCGCCGCCTCCCGACGGCCGCTCGCCGGACCGCTCGGTGGCGCTGGTCCACGACCACCCCGACGTCGCGCCCGAGGACGTGCTGGTCGTGTGGGACCCCGCCCGCGGGGTGGTGTGGCGCAACGCCCCGGGGACCTATCTCGCCGACCACGTGACGGCGTTCTCGGTCGCCTACGCCCTCAGCGACGGACGCCTCGTCCCGGGCGTCGGGATGCAGCCCGCCGACTGGGCCGCCGTCAGCTGCGTGCGGGTCGTGCTGCGGGCCGAGGTCGGCTCGGCGGCGGTGGAGCGGACCATCGTGGCCGGGGTCGGGCCGTCGTGAGGCGGGCGCGCTCATCGGCCGGGTACGCGATGCTCGCCGCGCTGCTGATCATGGTGCTCGCGGCCACGTTCGCGCTGGCGGTCGTGGCCGCGGTGCAGGCGCTGCATACGGTGGAGCGGGCCGACGCCGGCGTCCGGCGCGCGGCGGTCCTCGAGGGCCGCGCCCTGGAGGCGGCCGCTCACACCCTGCGCTGGGACCCGGCGGCCGCGACGGGGAGCGCCACGGGGCACGACGCGGCGGGCGACTCCTGGCAGGTCGGGTGGGCGCCGGCGCTCCCGGTCGCCGGCGACGAGTGGCCGCGGCTGCGCGTCGCCGTCGCGACGCGCGCGGGGCGGTCACAGGTCGCCCGCGAGCTCACACTCGAGTTGCGCGCTGAGCCCTGGGCGGCGGGGGTCACCTGTGTCGACGACGCCGAGGTGAGCGCCGAGCTCACGGTCTCGGGCAGCGGGGTCTACGTCGGCGGCTGCCTGCGTGGTCGCGAGAACGTGCGCTTCGTGCCCGACGCCGGCCCGCCGGCGGACCGCGTGCGCGGCGCGCTCTTCCCGACGGCGGCCGTCCACGGCGGCGCCGGCATCTACGCGCGCGGTGCCGAGATCCACGCCGCCGGCGCCGGCGCGGAGTTCCCGGACGACACCGACCGGCACGAGGGCTCTCCGGTCGAGCCGGAGTGGCTGCGGGCGCCGGGGGCGGAGTTCCTCGCGGCCGCCGCGCTCGAGGCGGTCCCGGCCGCGCCCTGGGTGCGCGACGGCAGGCTCAGGCTGGACGAGATCCCGCCGGCCCCGCCCGGGGCGGCCGCCGGCCGCTGTCTGCTGCTGGCCGGCGCCGACGAGTTCGTCATCGAGGGCGCCGCCCCGCCGGCCGCCGGCCGCCTGCTGCTGGTGGTGGAGGGCGACGCCGTCGTCGGTCAGCCGGGCGCGCCGGTCGAGCTCGCCGGCGGCCTCGTCGTCCTGGGGCGGCTCACGGTCCGCGGCAGCCTGGATCTGGCCGGGTCGCTGCACGCCCGGTCGCTGAGCGTCGCCGCTCCCACGCGTGTTGCCAATTCTGTAAACTGGCGCCGGCTCCAGCTCCCGGGGGCGACGCTCCCGGTCGTCGTCGAGCGCGGTGACTGACCAGGGGCAGGAGGTCCACGGCCGGAGGCGAACGTTCTGTACGCGGTACTCCCGATGTGAGAGAGTAGCGCCTGATCGCGGTGGGGGCAGGGAGCGCGTGATCATCCGTCGAAACGAGCGTCTAAAGGTATCCCGCGTGGGTGCCGACACTGGCGCTAGGGCAAGGCAAGCTGAGGGGCGAGTATGGCCATGAACGCGGTGCGTGTGGGCATCGATATCGAGCAGGCCTCGATCGTCGGCGCCCAGATCAAGACCGGCCGCCAGGGGCACACGCTCACGACGGTCTCGACACGGGCGCTGCCCGAGGGCCTCATGTTCGAGGGCGAGGTCGTCGACGCGGAGG
>JAAYBE010000178.1 GCA_012719015.1 Actinomycetota bacterium | reverse complement strand
GCGAGTTCAAGGCCGTCCAGCTCGGCGGCCCCTCCGGCGGCTGCGTGCCGGCCAGCCTGCTCGACACGCCGGTCGACTACGAGTCGCTGGCCGCGACCGGCGCCATCGTCGGCTCCGGCGGCATGGTCGTGGTCGACGACCAGACCTGCATGGTCGACCTGGCGCGTTTCTTCCTCCAGTTCACCCAGAACGAGAGCTGCGGCAAGTGCGTCCCCTGCCGCCTCGGCACCAAACGCATGCTCGAGACGCTCGACCGTATCGTCGAGGGCGAGGGGCGCGAGGGAGACATCGAGCTGCTCGAGGAGCTGGGGAGTTACGTGGTCGAGGGCTCGCTCTGCGCGCTGGGCGGCACCGCCCCCAACCCCGTGCTCACGACGATCAAGTACTTCCGCGACGAGTACGAGGCGCACATCCGCGAGAAGCGCTGCCCGGCCGGCAAGTGCAAGGCGTTGATCACCTACTACATCGACCCCGAGCTGTGCACCGGCTGCATGCTCTGCGCCAAGAAGTGCCCCACCGTCTGCATCAGCGGCGAGAAGAAGCAGCCGCACGTGATCGACACCGCCGAGTGCATCAAGTGCGACACCTGCCGCCAGGTCTGCAAGTTCGACGCCGTCAAGGTCCGCTCCGGCGACCTGGTCGCGGCCGTCGCCGCGGCCTGCGAGGGAGACGAGGGCTGAGCATGGCGACGACGGTCGAGAACGTCCCGCAGGTCGAGCCGCGCCCCGGCCAGCTGCTGGTCACCATCGACGGCCGCGAGGTCGCCTGCGACCCCGGCGAGACCATCCTCGAGGCGGCGCAGCGCGTCGGCATCCACATCCCGACGCTGTGCTACGAGCCGCGCCTCCCGGCCACCGCGGCCTGCCGCATGTGCATCGTGGAGGTCGAGGGCGCCCGCAAGATGGTCCCGAGCTGCTCCGCTGCGGTCAGCGACGGCATGGTCGTGCGCACCGACACCGAGAGGGTCCGCGCCATGCGGCACCTCTACCTCGAGCTGCTGCTCAGCGACCACAACAGCTTCTGCACGCCGCCCTGCCGCGACGCCTGCCCCACGCACATCAAGATCCCGCAGTTCCTCGACTACATCGCCCACCGGGACTACAAGAACGGGGTGCGCAAGCTGCGCGAGGACCTGCCCTTCCCGGCGGTGCTGGGGCGCGTCTGCCCGCGGCCCTGCCAAGGGCCCTGCCGCCGGCAGCTCGTCGACGAGCCGATCACGATCTGCCAGCTCCACCGCTTCATGGGCGACCAGACGGTCGAGGAGGAGCAGACCGGCGAGCTGCTGTTGCCGGTCGAGCCCAAGGCAGATACGGGCAAGCGGATCGCGGTCGTGGGCGGCGGCCCCGCCGGCCTGGCGGCCGCCTTCTACGCCCGGCTCGAGGGCCACGCCGTCAAGATCTTCGAGGCCCTGCCCAAGCCGGGCGGCATGCTCCGCTACGGCATCCCCAGCTACCGCCTGCCGCGCGACCTGCTCGAGAAGGAGATCAACGTCCTGTGGCGCCTCGGCGTGGAGCTGCAGGTCGACACCCGCCTCGGCGTCGACGTCCAGCTCGAGGACCTCCTCGAGCAGTACGACGCGGTGTTCCTCGCCCTGGGCGCCTTCAACAGCAACGCCATGGGCTGTCCCGGCGAGGACGCCGACGGCGTCGTCACCGCGGTCGACTTCCTCGGCGAGCTCGAACGCACCGGCGACGTCCACGTCGGCGACAAGGTCGTCGTGATCGGCGGCGGCTTCACCGCCATGGACGCCTGCCGTACCAGCGTCCGCAAGGGGGCCTCCGAGGTCACCTGCCTCTACCGTCGCTCGCGCAAGGAGATGCCGGCCCACCACACCGAGGTCGACGAGGCCGAGGAGGAGGGCGTCAAGCTCGAGCTGCTCTGCGCCCCGCTGCGCGTCCTCACGGACGAGCGCAACAAGGTCACCGGCATCGAGATGCAGCGCATGGAGCTGGGCGAGCCGGACTCCTCCGGCCGCCGCCGCCCGGTGCCGGTCGAGGGCTCCGAGTTCGTCGTCGAGTGCGACCAGGTCATCGCCGCCATCGGCCAGTACCCCAAGCTGGACGGCACCAGCGAGGAGCAGGGCATCAAGCGCACCAGGTGGCGCACGATCGAGGTCGATGACTGCACCCTGCAGGCCGAGGACCCGCGCGTGTTCGCCGGCGGCGACGTCGTGCTCGGCGCCCAGACGGTGATCCAGGCGATCGCCCAGGGCAAGAAGGCCGCCTGGAGCATGGACGCGTACCTGCGCGGCGAGGACATGGCCGAGGTCTCCCGTTCCCTGGCGGCCCTCAGGGACACGCCGTTCCTCGACGCCCTCGCGGCGCGCGACCACATGGACCCGCGCATCGCCCGCATGGCCGAGATCCCGCCGGTGTTCATCGACATGACCACCGACGTCTCGCACCCGGCCCCGCCGGCCGAGATGCCGATGCTCTCGCCCGAGGAGCGCAAGACCAACTTCAAGCAGATCGAGCTCGGGTTCGAGGAGGACGAGGCGGTGCGCGGCGCGGAGCTGTGCCTGCAGTGTTACTGCCCGGCCAACGGCACCTGCGACCTGCAGCGGCACAGCATCGAGTACGAGGTCTTCAAGAACCGCTTCCACGGCGGCGACGCGCACGACTACCCGGCCGACTTCCGCCACGACTTCATCATGCGCGAGCCCAACCGCTGCATCAACTGCGGCCGCTGCGTGCGGGTGTGCCGCATGGAGGTCGGGCCGAGCTGCTACGACAACATGGGCCGCGGGTTCGACACGATCGTGAGCACGGCCGACAACCTGCCCTTGCAGCTGGTCGGCTGCGTGAGCTGCGGCAAGTGCGCCGAGACGTGTCCCACGGGGTCCATCGAGATCAACCCGCGCATCCTGAGCAGCTACGCTCTCGACGAGAGCCGCTGCATCTTCTGCGGTGAGTGCGTCGAGGTCTGCCCCTACGACGCGCTCGAGCAGACCGACTTCTACGAGCTCGCCGGCTACAGCCGGACCACCATGACCGGCGAGACCCTCTACGTCCGCGAGGACCGTCCGGGGGTGTCGCTGCGCGAGACCCTGACGGACCTCGTGCCGCACGTGCTCCAGGCGGAGCGCGGGCAGGGCTGGGTCTGGGAGCCGCTGAAGGACGACCCCATACCGCTCGACGACCCGGAGGAGCAGGCCTGATGCCCGGCGGTGACTTCCATGCCCTGCTCTTCGTGATCGTGGCCGTCTGGATCCTCGTCTGCGGCCTCGGCGTGGTGCTGTTCCGCCGGATCATGTATTCCGCCGTGGCGATGGTCTTCTGCTTCCTCGGGGTGGCGTTCGCCTACGCCCTGCTCGCCGCGCCGCTGGTGGCCGTGATCCAGATCCTCGTGTACGTCGGCGCGATCTCCGTCGTGATCATCTTCGCGATCATGCTCACCGAGGTGCAGACGGGCCGTCTGGAGCTGTTCTTCAACCGCCAGACGGCCGTGGCCGCGATCACGGCGCTGGTCGGCGCCGCCGTACTGGCCGTCGTCTCCCTCTCGGCCGACATCGGCAAGGTCGGCGACCAGTCCCTGACGCCGGGCCTGCGCCAGCTCAGCCGGCTCATCTTCGACCGCTACGTGTTCCCGTTCGAGCTCGTCTCGCTGGTGCTCGTCGGCGCCATGGTCGGCGCGATCGTGCTCGCCCGTCGCGAAGGGGAGCGGCCGTGAACGCCCTGTTCTGGTGGCTGCTGGTGGCGTTCCTGCTGTTCAGCATCGGCGCCTTCGGTGTGCTCGCCCGGCGTAACGTGATCCTCGTGGTCATGAGCCTCGAGCTCATGCTCAACGCGGTGAACCTCGCCCTGGTGGCGACCGCCAACTTCCGCGCCGGGGCGGAGGGCGCCGGCGTGCTGTTCGCGCTGTTCATCATCGTGATCGCCGCCGCCGAGGTGGCGATCGGCCTCGCCATCGTGATTGCCAACTACCGCAACCGTCGCACCGTGCAGGTCGACACGTACGACGAGCTCAAGGGCTGACGGGGGGACCGTGGAGGGAACCGCTTACCTGCAGATCGCCGTCGCGCTCATCACGCTGCTGCCGCTGCTGGGGTTCATCGTGACCCTGCTGTTCGGCAAGCGCATGGGGAGGCAGGCGCACATCTTCCCGGTGGCCATGGTCACCGTCACCGCCGCGCTCAGCATCTACGGGTTCGTCTGGGCGTTCGGCCACCGCGACGAGACCTTCGTCTGGAACGCCTTCGACTGGATCACGGCCGGCCAGTTCCACGTGCCCTGGGGCTACCAGGTCGACACGCTCACCGGGATCATGCTGCTGGTGGTCGGCATCATCGGCTGCGTGGTGCACTACTACTCCATCGGCTACATGCACGGCGACGAGGGCTACTACCGCTTCTTCGCCTACCTCAACCTGTTCATGTTCGCGATGTTCGTGCTCATCCTGGCCGACAGCTACCTGCTGCTGTTCCTCGGCTGGGAGGGCGTCGGCCTCTGCTCGTACCTGCTGATCGCCTTCTGGTTCCGCAAGAAGAGCGCCAGTCAGGCGGGCAAGAAGGCCTTCATCGTCAACCGCATCGGCGACTTCGGCTTCACGCTGGCCATGTTCCTCATCTTCGTGGTCACCGGTACGCTCGAGTTCACCGGCGTGTTCGCAGCGGCGGAGAAGGGCGACATCAGCGCCGGCATCACCACCTGGATCTGCCTGCTGCTCCTGACCGGCGCCCTGGGCAAGAGCGCCCAGTTCCCGCTGCACGTGTGGCTCCCCGACGCTATGGAGGGCCCCACCCCGGTCAGCGCGCTCATCCACGCCGCGACCATGGTCAACGCCGGCGTCTACATGGTGGCGCGCTCGTACCCCCTGTTCGTGCAGAGCGAGACGGCGATGACCGTGGTCATGGCGGTCGGCATCTTCACGGCGATCCTCGCCTCGTACATCGCCATCACGCAGAACGACATCAAGAAGGTGATCGCCTACTCCACCATCTCGTCGCTGGGCTTCATGTTCGTGGCGCTCGGCGCCGGGGCCTGGGTGGCCGGCATCTTCTACCTGTTCGCGCACGGCTTCTTCAAGGGCCTCCTGTTCCTCTGCTCCGGCTCCGTGATCCACGCCATGGGCGGCGAGCAGGACATGCGCAAGATGGGCGGCCTGCGCACGAAGATCCCCGTCACCTTCTGGACCATGCTCGTCGGCGCGCTCTCCATGGTCGGGATGATCCCGTTCGCCGGGTTCTGGGCCAAGGACGAGATCGTCGGCGCCACCTTCATCGCCGGCGAGTACGTGGTGTGGGTGGTCGCCATGGTGACGGTGCTGCTCACCGCGATCTACATGGGACGCCTCATCTTCATGACCTTCTGGGGCGAGACCCGGGCCGACGCCGAGGTGCAGGCGCACATCCACGAGAGTCCGCCGTCGATGACGGTCCCGCTGGTGATCCTCGCCGTGCCGGCGGCGCTGCTCGGCTTGGTGGTCGGCCTCCCGCCCGAGGGCGGCTGGATCCACGGCTTCCTCGAGCCGGTGTTCTACCACCCGCACCACGCCGAGTTCCGTCTGCTGGGCGAGGGCGGCGCGCTGATGCTCGCCTCGCTGCTGACCGTGATCGTGGGTCTGCTCATCGCCTGGTGGCTCTACGTGCGCCAGACGGAGGTGCCGGCGCGCATCGCCGACCGTGTGCCCTGGGCCTACCGGGCCAGCCTGAACAAGGTCTATCTGGACGACATCTACGCCGTCGTCCCGGTGGGGGCGACGCTCGGCTTCGCCCAGTGGCTCTGGGACGTCGTCGACGTCAAGGTGATCGACGGGGTCGTCAACGGCGTGGCCTGGTTGTGGGGCCGCATCGGCGACGGGCTGCGGCCCATCCAGACGGGTCGCGTACAGAGCTACGCGCTGTACATGTTCGGCGGCATGGTCGTGCTGGTCGCCGTGTTCGCCTGGGTCTGGGGGAGCTGAGATGAGCTGGAACGACCAGATCGGCTTCCCGGTCCTCAGCGTCATCACCTTCCTGCCCCTGGCCGGCGTGATCGCGATCCTGCTGTTCGGCCGCGGCAGGCCGCAGGTCTACAAGGTCATCGCACTGGTCGTCACGCTGGCCGCGTTCGCGCTCTCGGTGTGGATGCTGGTCGTGTTCAAGGTCAGCCAGGCCGGCATGCAGCTCGCCGAGAGCGTGAGCTGGATCGCGCCGCTCAACATCCGCTACGGGATGGGCGTCGACGGCATCGCCGCCCTGCTCGTCTTCCTCACCACGCTGCTCGGCGTGGTCGTCATCATCGCGAGCTGGCACTACGTCAAGGATCGCGAGATGGGCTTCTTCATCTCGCTGCTGCTGCTCGAGGTGGGCATGGTCGGCGTCTTCTGCGCCACCGACCTCTTCCTGTTCTACGTGTTCTGGGAGGCCATGCTGATCCCGATGTACTTCATCATCGGCATCTGGGGCGGCCCGCGGCGCATCTACGCGGCGATCAAGTTCTTCCTCTTCACGCTGATCGGCAGCCTGCTCATGCTGCTGGCGATCATCGCCGTGGTGTACTACGTCAAGGACCACACCGGCACGCTGACCTTCGACATCCAGTCCCTCAGTCGGGTCGTCTACTCCTACCACCTGCAGTACTGGGCGTTCCTCGCCTTCTTCGTCGCCTTCGCCATCAAGGTGCCGATGTTCCCGGTGCACACCTGGCTCCCGGACGCGCACGTGGAGGCGCCCACGGCCGGCTCCGTGATCCTGGCCGGCGTCCTGCTCAAGATGGGCGGGTACGGCATGCTGCGCTTCTGCCTGCCCTTCTTCCCGGACGCCGCGGTCGCGTTCGTCCCCTGGGTCGTCGGCCTGTCGGTGATCGCCATCATCTACGGCGCGCTGGTGGCCATGATGCAGAAGGACCTCAAGAAGCTCGTCGCCTACTCGAGCGTGAGCCACATGGGCTTCGTGACGGCGGGCATCTTCGCCGGCATCGCGCTGGTCGGCAATGCCGCCGGCGTGGAGGGCGCGATCCTGGTCATGCTGAGCCACGGCTTCCTCACCGGCGCCCTCTTCCTCATGGTCGGGTTCCTCTACGAGCGCACGCACACGCGTGAGATCGCCGAGATGGGCACGCTGGGCAAGCCGCTGCCGGTGCTGGCCGGCTTCTTCCTGTTCTTCTCCTTCGGCTCCCTCGGCCTTCCCGGACTGAGCGGGTTCGTGGGCGAGTTCCTCAGCCTCTACGGCGTGTTCGAGTACTCGCGCTGGATGGCGGCGGTGGCGGCGATCGGCGTGATCCTGGCCGCCGCGTACCTGCTCTGGATGTTCCAGCGCACCATGTACAACGACCGCGGCGACGACGAGGTCAAGCCGTCGTTCCCGCTCAAGGACCTCGGCGCGCGCGAGATCGCCTCGCTGGTCCCGCTGGTGGTCTTCGTCATCTGGCTGGGCGTGTATCCGCGGACCTTCCTCGAGTTCCTGCACGTGCCCGTCCAGACCATCCTCGATCGGGTGACGCCGTCGCTCAGCGACGCGAGCGCCGGCATGGGCGCCCTGGCACAACTCGTCGACTCCGTCAGGGGGTTGTTCTGATGGAGCTGAACAACAGCGTCACCGTACTCCTGCCCGGCGTCGTGGTGGCCGTCTCGGCGGTCCTCGTCATGGTCGTCGACCTCTTCCTCAGGCGCAAGGACGTCCTCGCGTGGCTGGCCGCGGCCGGCCTGCTGTGCGGGGCGGCTGTGGCGATCGGCCAATGGGGCGAGTGGACCGGCGGCGCCGCCGTCTGGCGCGTGTTCACCGGCGGCCTCACCTTCGGCGGCCGGGAGGCCAGCGCCGGCTTCGCCGGCATGATCGGCCACGACCACTTCGCCGTCTACGCCGTCGTGCTGTTCTGCGCCATCGGCGTGCTGGCGGTCATGCTCTCGGACGAGTACCTCGCCCGGCGCGGCGCCGCGCGGGGCGAGTTCTACGGCCTGCTCCTGCTCATCGTGACCGGCATGATCGGCATGGCGATCAGCACCGACGTGATCGCGTTCTTCGTGAGCTTCGAGCTCATGTCGCTGCCCACCTACGTGCTGGCCGGCTACATCTGGCGCGACGAGCGTTCGAGCGAGGCGTCGCTGAAGTACTTCGTCACCGGCGCCTTCTCGTCGGCGATCCTCGCCTTCGGCCTCGCGCTGCTGTACGCGGCCACCGGCGCCACCAGCTACGCCGGCATCGCCGCCGGCCTCGCCCGCCTGCAGGCCGGCGGCCTGGCCGCCGACGGCTTCCTCGTGGTCGCCTTCGTGCTCGTCGTGACGGGCTTCGCCTTCAAGGTCTCGGCGGTGCCGTTCCACAGCTGGGCGCCCGACGTGTACGAGGGGGCGCCCACCCCCGTCACGGCCTTCATGGCCACGGCGGTCAAGGCGGCGGCCTTCGTCGGCTTCGCCAAGCTGTTCTTCGTGGCGGCGGGCGCGCAGTGGGCGGACTGGGGCCACGTCATGATCGTCCTCGCCATCCTGACGATGGTGGTGGGCAACGTGCTCGCCCTGCCGCAGCGCAACCTCAAGCGCATGCTCGCCTACTCGAGCATCGCCCACGCCGGCTACCTGACTCTGGGCCTCATCGCGGCCGGCAAGAGCGGCGACACGGTCGGCGTAAGCGCGATCCTCTTCTACCTCGCCGCCTACGCCCTGATGAACCTCGGCGCCTTCGGCGTGCTCATCTGGATCCGCGCGCGGCGCAGCTACGACTACTCGCTGGACGGGCTCGCCGGCCTCGGTCGCGGCATGCCGGGGACGGCGATCCTCATGGCGCTGTTCATGGTGTCGCTCACCGGCATCCCGCCCACGGTGGGGTTCTGGGGCAAGTTCTACCTCTTCACCGCCGTCATCCAGGCCGGGCTGACCTGGCTCGCCATCGTCGCCGTGGTGATGAGCGCGGTGTCCGCGTACTACTACCTGCGCGTGGTCTGGTACATGTACTTCCGCGAGGCGGAGGAGGGGGCGGCCGCGGAGGCGCCGGCGGAGGGCGCCGCGCTGGAGGCCGGGGCGCCGAGCCCGCAGGCCGGCGTGGCCGGCGCGGTCGTCATCGCGGGGCTGGGCGTGCTGATCGTCGGGCTGCTGCCCGGACCGTTGCTCGACGCCGCCAAGGGGGCGCTGAGGCTGCTCGTCGGCGGCTGAGGCGCGAGGTCAGGCGGAGTCCTGCGCGCCGGGCGCCGCGTCGCGCCATTCGTACCTGCCGCAGCGCCGGCACTCGAACAGCGCGTCGTCCCCGTGCGTGACCCCGGGCATGAACTCCCACTTGTGACCGAGTACCCAGCAGACCAGCGCGATCATGGCGCCCCTTGAGGGCGGTCGCGCCCGGCCGGCGGGAGCGTGCAGGCTCCGCAGCGCCGCTCGACCTCGGCGAGGGTGTCGCCGAGTTCGAGGCGGATGCCGTGGAACGGGTGTTCGCAGTACCAGGTGACCACAGTGGACATGGGCGACGGCCGCGAGAGGTCGAGGCTCTCGCGGAAGGCCGCCCTCTCGCGGCTCAGGTATGGGCAGCCGGGTCCCGCCATCCCACCGGAAGTATGGCATCGTCGGCGCGGCCGCGCAAAGCGCACCGTCGGCGCGGCCCGCGTCGGGTAGACTGGACCGCATGAGGATCCTCTTCGTCGGCGACGTGTTCGGCAAACCAGGGAGGGACGCGCTCCTGCGCTGGCTCCCCGGCTTCTGCGAGGAGCGCGCCGTCGACTTCGTGGTCGCCAACGGCGAGAACGCCGCCAACGGCGCCGGCATCACGACCAGGATCGCACAGCGGCTCCTCGACGGCGGCGTCGACGTGATCACCACCGGGAACCACGTGTGGCGGCAGAAGGACATCTACCCGTTCCTCGCCGCCGACGAGCGCATCGTCCGCCCGGCCAACTACCCCGTGGGAGCGCCGGGCCGGGGCCTGACGGTCCGCCCGGCGCGGGAGGGCGGGGAGGTGGCCGTCGTCAACCTCGCCGGCGACCTGTACCTCCACTCGGGCATGTCCCCGTTCCGGATCGTCGACCGCCTGGTGGAGGAGGCTCAGCAGCTGGCCGAGACAATCCTCGTCGACCTGCACGCCGAGGCGACCAGCGAGAAGGTCGCCATGGGGCACTACCTCGACGGTCGGGTGACCGCCGTCGTGGGCACGCACACGCACGTGCAGACGAGCGACGCGCGCGTCCTGG
>JAAYBE010000177.1 GCA_012719015.1 Actinomycetota bacterium | reverse complement strand
GTGACCAGCACCTGCTCGCGGCCCACGTCCCCGAACCCGACCAGGAGGTAGAGCACGGTCGGGAGCCCGAAGACCGCGGCCACCACCGCCTTGTTGCGATGCCTCTCGAACCAGTGGGGCGTCGCCAGCGGCAGCACGGCGATGCACAGCAGCAGCCCCGCGAAGGGCAGGATCCACCACCAGTCGAGTTGTCTGCCCAGCTCCTGCATCCACGCCTCCTGCCGTCGGACACGCCGGATCCGGCGGTCCGGAAGAATGGGTCTGCGCCCCCGCGGGGGCCAGTCTACAGGAAGAGCGCGGCCGGCCGCCGCCCGCGCGCCGGTCAGGCCTGGCCGGGAGCGCCGGACCGGTCGTCCGCGCCGAGCTCGTCCGGACGGAGGGCGCGGCCGGCGGCGGCGGCCGCGGCGATCTCGCGGCGCGCCTCGTCACGCAGGACGTCGTCCACCGGCACCCGCACGACGAGCGCCGCGCCGTCGTCCTGTACGGCGCGCGCGGCGACGAAGCAGACCTCGCGCACCCGTCCCCGGCCCAGCACCGCCTCGGCCGCGAGCGCGTACGCGGCGCCCTGGGGGCGGTACCGGCCCAGCAGCACCTCCGGCCCGGCGGCGCGGTCGGTCTTGTAGTCGACCACCACCCACGCATCGCCGTCCCGGTACAGCAGGTCGACGGCGCCGCTGACCACGACCCCGTCCAGCAGCGCCCCCAGCGCGACCTCGCGCTGCACGGCCTCGGGGTCGAGCGCCGCCGCCCGGGCCGCCGCGCGCACCGGCTCCGAGCGCCAGCACGCGGCGGCCAGCGCGGCGGCGTCGGCGGCGACGTCCGGCCGGTCCACCTCCTGCGCGGCCGCGGCGGCGACGCGCTCGAGCGATGCCTCGTCGTCCAGGTCGCACAGCTCGAGCGTCCGGTGCACCGCCGAGCCCAGCGCCAGCGCCCGGGCGCGCCCGGCCGGGGCGCCGGGGCCGCCGCTGCGCACCTGCTCGTCCACGTGCTCCAGACCGCTCGGACTGGTGGCGGGCGCCGTCCGCCCCGCCCGCTCCAGGAGTCCCCCGCGCTGCGCCATCCACACGCTCCGCGCACCCGCGAGGTCGGCGTCCGGGGGCGCCGCCTCTGCCTCTTCCCTCTGCCGCGGCGCCCCCGGCGGCAGGACCAGCACGCCGCCGTCCTCGTACGCCTCCTCGAGCGGCGCGGGCGCGGGCAGCGCGTCGGCCATGGGTCCCAGCAGGACCGCCGCCCGCGAGCCGTCCTTGTTCCACAGTCGCCCGAAGCAGGTCACGACCAGGCGGTCCCGGGCGCGCGTCGCGGCCACATAGAGCAGGCGGCGCCGCTCGCTCGCCTCCATCTCCTTCTCGCGCTCGCGCAGGGCGACGTAACGCTCCGGCTCCAGGTCGCGCGCCGCCGCCCCGGGCAGCTCGGCCTTGAGCTTGATCGCGAGCCGCCGCCGCTCGCGGTCGACGATGGGCTCGCCGCCCCCGCCGCCGCGCGTGCCCAGCGCACCGCCGGCCACCACGACGATGGGGTACTCGAGCCCCTTGGCCTTGTGGATCGTGAGCAGGCGCACCACATCGCCGTCGTCGTCCACCTGCGACTCCTGCTCGCCGG